>JAGGXZ010000006.1 GCA_021162805.1 Candidatus Poribacteria bacterium | reverse complement strand
TATCCTCATCCTATCACACTCCTTGGATGTTATGATGGATTTTCCAGATATCCTAACCTGCCAGATCTAACTTCAGGAGGGAGTACGGCTGATGCCTAACAACAGCCTGATACCTCTGACACATGATGGCGGAGCGCCCGCATTAACCTCTGATCCTGGATGAGCCTTCACCATCTGCCTATCTAAATTTCAATTGTTACTATACACTACCCCCCCCATGCTTGTCAAGGGGAAAATTTCCTGGGAGCCTCCTCATCCTCGAAGTGACATTTGATAGCCTCTTTAACCATACTTTTAAGTTCTTCCAGCGTTTCCGCCTCAGTATAGATGGAGTAGCCTAACGCTCTTGCTTCGAATCCCTCCTCAAGAGATTCCTCAACGAGGAATATGATCTCTTTAGCTATCATAGTTCACCCTTCTTAAGCTCAAATTTGTCTCTCAGAGGCAGCGATAGAAATTACATCAGCCAGATAGAAGAGAGGCAAGCACGGATCTCCGAAAATCAGGAAGCGCTATACGATCCAGGAAGGATAATTCCGAATCTCTTCAGGTAAGGGCAGCATTCCAACGGTTTCTCATTTTCAGGATAGGCTGGAGGGGTATCTGTGGAATGGAAGAGAATTTACACAAAAAACTTGACAGACCCTTTTCATGCACCCATTCTGAAATGCGCCTATCCCCCTAAACACATCTTTGCATGGTCTTATCGGGGGAGTCTCTTAAGGTGAGGATGAGTGATTCGATCAACTGATGATCCATCTCCAGATCGATCTCAAGTACCAGTCCATTTCTGAAACCAAGCCTGAGCAACTTCGGTTCGTCCTTGGCCGTCGTGACGATGAGATCGAACTCGACTTTCATCTCTTCGATCGCTTTTAAATCCTCCCTGCTATAGAAATGGTGATCGGGGAAACCGAGGAGATGCACCCGGCATCCTAGATTTGAGAGCATCCTTTCAAACGAGGATGGATTACCGATGGAACACACTGCCAGGACCTTTTTACCTTGAAGTTTGTTCAGTTTCACCCTGTTTCTTTCGCCGATCGGCCTTAGATGAGAGGGGATACGATTGGATCTGCAGATAAGTTTTCCGCCTGAAAGCCTTTTGACTTTCCTTTCAGACGAGCCGGAGTTCATTAAAATGATAAGATCCGCTCTTTTAAGGGCTGATGGGGGTTCACGTAGCGTTCCTGCGGGCAAAAGCCTTCCTGTGCCAAAAGGTTCCGCTCCATCCACCACGACCAGATCAAGGTCGCGGGAGAGCTTCAGATGCTGAAATCCATCATCGAGCAACAGCAGATCCGGCTTGAAGCGGTTGAAGGCGATCATGCCGGCCTTGAATCTATCCCTTCCGGCGATTACAGGGATACCCTGCCTCAGCATCCGCTCAGCCAACATGTATGCTTCATCTCCTGCCGCCTCTACATCTGCCGTTATCCTCTTACCGTCGGAGACTATGATAGTCGATTTCGATCTTCCGCCATATCCGCTGCAGATGATAACCGGTTTGATCCCCCTGGAGGCTAAAAGCTCGGCAAGATAAATCGTCATGCTCGTCTTGCCCGTGCCCCCGGCTACTACGCTGCCTATACAAACAACGGGAATCGGAAGTCGCTTCCCCTTCAAAACCCCCACCTCATAGATCCACCTCCTGATCAGGCAGATGAGGCCGTAAAGAAGGGAGAAAGGTGTCAGAAGGGTCAGGATCATAGATGGGATAAATCCGACCCGTACGCCGGTTATGATCTCGTAAAGCACTCTTTTCATTATCCGATCATCTCACATATCAGCTCAGCCACCCTCGATGAGGCACCGGGCGAGCCGAGGGAGGATCTAACCTTGCGGAGAGACTCCACCTGTTTTCGCCGCTGGCATCTATCCGTGAGTATCCCGATCGCCTTTCGCGCGATCCGTTGAGGTGTAACCTGCCACTGTAGGTATTCGGGGACGATCTCTCCACCGGCGATGATATTCGGCAGGCCGCTGTTCTTTATACGAACGAGCGATTTAGCAACGATCCAGGTTGAGAGGGAAACCTTATAGATTATGATCATAGGTGTGAGCATACAGGTCCCCTCCAGCGTAGCTGTTCCGGAAGCCACGATCAGAAGATCGCACGCTCGCATCACATCATATACATCGTCTCTGACCAACTTAAGGCCATCGAATTGCGGTTCGATCATGTCCTCGGGGATGGAAGGGGCCAGCGGGAGGATATACTCGGTGTCGGGAATCCGATCGGATATGATGAGAACGGTTTGATACATGATCGGATAGAGCCTCTCAACCTCTTTACGTCTGCTTCCGGGCATTAGACCCACAACGAAGCTCTCGACGTTAAGGCCGAACTTCCTCCGTGCCTCGGCCTTTGAAAGACCCGAATGAGCGATATCGAGGATGGGATGGCCGACGAAAACGACCTTTGCTCCCGCACGCCGATAGAACTCCGCTTCAAATGGGAATATCGAGGCGATCAGATCGACCATCCCGGCCAGTTTCCTCGCCCTGCCGGCCCGCCACGCCCATGCTTTGGGAGGTATATAGTAGAGGATCGGAATGCCGAGTTTATGGGCATGTGTTGCGAGTCTGATGTTGAAATCGGGAAAATCCACCAGCATCAGCAGATCTGGTTTTCGATCTCTCAGGGCGGATTTAAGCCTGGAGAGAAGCTTAAGGAAATGTGGAACGGCGGAAATCACCTCGCCGATCCCCATCACCGAGGATCGGGTTACATCATAGAGAAGCTCACAGCCGGCATTCCGAAGAAATTCGCCGCCCATGCCGAAGATCTCGACGTCTGGACGGCGAATTCTCAGTTCCTTCAGGACACGTGAGGCGTGAAGGTCACCTGAAACCTCCCCCGCACTCACCATCAACTTCATATCTTTAAATCTTTTTCAGTTTGCCCCAGATGGTGGGGAGTTTATCCTTAGGATCAACCGATTGAGGTGTGGAACTCGGTTCTCCTATGACGACATTATCGATATGCAGGCTTCCGACCGTGCCGGCGGCGGCATCTGAGGAGATGAGGACCTTGGTGATCTTCTCGAGGTTTTCGTTTTTGATCTTCCCAACCTCTTTCCCGTTAAGGTAGAGGATAAAAGTCGATCCCTGTTGCTCAAGCTTCAACGTGTTGTATTCGTTGGCGATCATATTCGATCCCGGTATCTGCGTCCATCCCGGCCAGGAACCGTCCTTCGAAGAGGCATAGCTGAATGGGCCGCCGGGCCAGGCATATACATCTATATATGCCCCCGTGGCGGTGTCATCTATACGTATATGCACGTTGAACTTGTCATTGGCGAGGAAATCGAACTGTATCTTCGTCTCATTCTCCACCGGCCTGGATATCCCACATCTCTTCCAGTTAGTGGCCTGTTGACCGTGGATAAGCACCTCCTTATTGACTATCTCCACCTTTATCGTCCCGTCAGTCTGAGTGCTCCACCCGTTTCCGACCTCGCCGTCCGGCCTGTCAAAGTCATCGCTGAAAGGAACCCCCCATGCGAGTGTGACACCGAGGAGAAAAGCCGAAACCACTCCAAGTTTAATCGCCTTAACCATAATGTTACCTCCCCAGGGATTAGTTTATCCTCACGAAAGTATATCAGATTTTACCGATCTGTTGTCAAGCCTATTTGAATCGTCAAATCACCGACCTCGCCTCCTCCCGCCTCCGAGCCTCCGTCGGATGAAATTTCTTATCATCTCACGTCTCTCCTGAGGCGAAGCGTTCATGAATTTCTTTCTTATCCCAGGCGGGATTCTGTCGAGGATCGCTTGAGGGATTCTCCCTCTCATCCGCTCGATCCTTTTTCCCGATAGCCCTCTTGTTTTTTCAACCCGTCTGGAGACTCGCTCCGATTTCGCTCTCTCACCCTTTAGCGAACCTCTTCCTCCGCGCCTGCCTCTGGAGGTTCCGAGAAAACCGAGCTGTTCGATTCTCAACTCGATGAGCTTCCCCTCCTTCTCCAAAACGGCCCTTTTCTCATGAACCTCCTTCAGCACAGCTCCCCCGATTTGCTCACCCACTTTAACATAGACGGTCTTATCTCCCATCTTTATCAACGCTTTAGCTTGATCGCCGGGACCGATCACCGTACCGAGCAGTTGATAGGAGGTCTTCTGCGGCTTGGGATACCATCCCAGAGGTCTGAATAGGTTATTCTTTATTATCACCTGATATGAATCGTTTCCCTGAGTTCGACCGGCGATTGGCTGTGAGGCAGCCGTTGAGATATACAGGACAAAAGACATAAAAACCAACGCTTTGAGACGGTCGATCCTCATGTTTCACCTCATCCAAATTAGCCTTAATCTTTTGACGATCGAAATTGGGATATCGTTTAATGTGGTCAATATCAGCCCATTGATCTGAGATCGAGGGAATACGACTGAGAAAGCAGGGAACTTGACAAAAGAGGGCGTTGTGTTAAAATAATCCGCGAGATCACTTCGGCGTTATGGAGGTATGCCGTGCTGATACTCTGTGCGAACGTCGGCAGCACATCCTTTAAATATCAGATCATCGACGTCGATACCGAAAAGTCGCTCACGAAAGGGGTCGTCGAACGGATAGGTAATCCTCCTTCGCTATACACCCACCTCGTTCCCGATAAAGGCGTGAAGGTGGAAGGTGAACTCGATGCACCGGATCATCTCGCCGCCATCGAGCTTGTGATCGATCTGTTGGTGGACGGGGAGAGAGGTGTTCTATCCGATCTCTCGGAGCTCGCCGGGGTGGGGTTCAAAACGGTTTTTGCCAGGGGGATCACGCGCTCAGCCCTGATCACCGAGGAGGTGATCGAGGCGATGGAGGAGTACACGCCACTGGTGCCGGCCCATAATCCCCCATATATCGCCGCCATAAGGGCTTTTCAAAAGCTCCTACCCGGCAAACCGCTCGTCGGAGTCTTCGAGACCTGGTTCCATGAGACGATCCCGGATTACGCCCGTGAGTTCGGAATCCCCAGGAGGTGGGTCGAGAGATATGGGATCAGGAGATACGGATTCCACGGGGCCTCTCACAGATATATCTCCCAGCGAGTTCCTCAGATTCTGGGCGTTTCGCCTGAAAAGATCAAGATCATATCCTGTCATCTGGGGGGAAGCTCATCCTTATGCGCTATAAAGTATGGCAGATCGGTCGATACGAGCATGGGATTTTCGGCCCAGTGCGGCCTGCTTCAGTCGACAAGGTGCGGCGATCTCGATCCGTTCATCATCCCGTATATCATGGACAGGGAAAACCTGACAACCGATCAGATAAGGCAGATTTTGATCAGCGACGCGGGATTGAAGGGGATATCCGGCGTCAGCGGTGATATGCGCGATCTCATGGAGGCCGCCTCTCAGGGGAACGAGAACGCCAGGCTGGCGATGGATACCTATTACTACGGCGTCAAAAAATACATCGGCGCCTACGCGGCTATCTTAGGCGGGGTGGATGTGGTCGCATTTACAGGGGGGATAGGCGAGAAGAGCCCATCGAGTCGAGCGGCTATATGTAACGGGCTGGAGTTCATGGGCATCAGATTGGATGACGATAAAAATCTAGCGGCCGTGGGAGTGGAGGCTGAGATCTCAGCCGATGATAGTCCCGTCAAAGTCCTCGTCGTCCCGACCAATGAGGAGTTAATCGTTGCGCGGGAGACGGCGAGGGTGATAAGAGGGATGAGGCGTAAGGAGCCTTGAAGCTATGAAGAGAACAAGGACTTCTTGGCTATGATCCTCGATGCCAGCAAAGCATTCCACTTTTCAACAATTCTGTTCCAGTCCAGTGTTTGGGCGAATTCTAATCCACGACGGCTATATTGCTCTCTTAGGTCCGCATTATCATACAATAAATTTAACTTGTCAACCAAATCATCGACATCCGCTATTGCTTGCTCGATATTATGCCGACCTAAAGTCAGGAACTCCTTTACTTTAATCAGTCCACCTCGTCCTTCAACAAGCTCAACACAAGCGCTATACCCTGTTGCGATGACTGGGACACCAGCAGCCATTGCTTCGATAATAGGTAGACCAAATCCTTCTCCTGCGCTGGGGAGGACCATAACATCGAAGAGGTTATAAATCTCGTTAAGTTGTTGCTTGCTGACACCTCGGAGGACAGTGGCATCTTTAGTGATACAGGATTTATCATCTAGACCATACCGCCTCAGCAGATCCAAGATATCCCACCCGACATCATTCGGATCAGTGTGCAGATAGAGCAAGGCATCATCCTTGTCCTGGCAAAATCTGGCGAAGGCTTTGATCAAAATAGGGAGCTGTTTGCGGGGTTGGTTCCTTGCGACACAGCCGACGATAAATTGATTTTCTAATCCATATCGTTTTCTAAGGGATTCCTTATCTGTAAGCGGCTTGAACACCTCCGTGTCCACCCCATGATAGATCATCTCAACTTTGACACTTGGAATAGTTCGCTCGACTAATTGCTGACCATACTTGGAACAGGTGATAACTACATCCATATCCTTAATGATCCGATTCCATGAAGGATGTAGTGGTTCTCCGTCAATGGGGATATATCCCCAATATTGGACACTCTGCCTCTCAGGCATATTAGGAATCCAGCTGATCATCCAAAGGTCTGCCAAGGTGATCAGGATATCCGGCTGGAAATCGCGAATAACCCTGGGGAGAACATCCCTACCAAATTGACCTATCGCTGAGGGATAGATATCGTAAGGGAACAAGCTTCGGTCATAAGGCCATCCATCATATCCCCATCCGATACAGGCGATGTGATATTTATCCAAACGAGCTAGTCGACCCAACAGCTCTTTCGTTACAGTCGCGAATCCCGTGAAAGTGGTGGGTGAATCGCTCATCCAAAGGATTTTCGCCTTCATGGTTTGTTTAACTCAGCGGAGATCTTTGCTTCGATCTTCCGAGCAACCATTCTTGTGAAGGAAAGCTGGTCAATAAGACTTTGACCTGAGACATGAACTAGAACATTGGCTTTGACAAACCAGATACAATCGTATGCCCGCCAGGTTTTATCACCGATTATGGCATTTGGGTCCGTCTCAGGCTGGTAGATCGAATCCGGCTTGCCATCAATAATAACAGCGCCCTGAGCAATGGCAAACCTCCATTTATCCGCCGCCTTTTGTGCATTGCGAATAGTGTCAAATAACCAGTAACGAACACCAATATGTTCTTCCTCTTTATTGCCATCCCAATACTGGTGAAACCCCGCCAAGCAAGGAGGTTCCTTCCACGCTCCTCTAATTGGAACGGCTTGAGTTAACTTTAAATTCGGCAGATCATCCTCTGTCAGGATGATAGAATCAAGCCTTGTGACGTACATCTTGGTTTCACCTCCTCTGTACATATACCCACAAGATATCATAAATACCATAAGGAGAATTATCAAGATAAATCTCTGCAAGTAGTTCCAACTTTTCATCTTCTTGACATCAGTATACACTAGATACAAGGGCACTCGTCCCCCATTCAAAAGTTCCTGAGGCGAAGACATATCCCTTGTAAGTAGGCATGTCCATATTCGCCGGCACCCTTGGAGTTCCCGTCCGATCCACCATGATAACTGGATCATATATATTGGTGAGGATACCGACTTGATGGAAATTCCAATATCCAGTTTGCCATCCCGCGTCAAGATCAGGAGAAGTGGAGATGGGACGAAGTTCTTTGTAATAAAACCCCTGCATGTTCTCATCTATTTTCACCTGGTTGGCTGGGATTCCAAGCCAACGCATCATCACGGTGTAGTAGTTGGACCCATCCATGCAATCCATCCATCCTGCACTGAGCATTTTCCATAGCTCAAACTTGGAATTGTCAAATTCCGAATGAGAATCCCAACTACGATAGGAAAATTGTAGAGAATTGTAAATTCCTGATGCAACCATACAGGAAGCTTGAGAGGTGGTGGTTGCGCCATTGGCGTAATGACATGCGGTGTACAGAACCTGCTTCCAAGGACGGTAAAAAGGCGAGAAGAGATAATATGGACGATCATAGGTGACATAGATCTGGTGCTCGGTTACCTGACTCCCTACATCATACCATGGTCCATCCGAGGAATACCCATACTGAAGGCTCCAACTGATACTCAGTGAATCAAGTCGTATTTCGTTAGGTAAAGCGCTGGAAGAAAAGATAAGGTTATCGTAATCTTCAACCCCCCAGTCAGTTACCTGGATGATCCTACTGGAAGGAGAAAAGTTAATAGAAGTATTGTCCGACGTCAACACTCCAGATGGCGTAATCCTCACCCAGATAGGAGTGTCATATGTCCCACTGATGTCCGCCTTGACCGTCATCACGGTGTTTCTGGTATAAGCTATCGGCTCGTTCTTCGATGGGCTCTTAAGCCACTGAGGTGGATCAATGTTTAATCCGCTGGGATAACCCGGTTTAGGTTGTCGATCGTACAGCGGATGATAATTTATTGCACCTGGAGCGCCCGTGAAGATTATACCTACAACCTCTATAGTAGGATCGGATAATGTATTTGATTTAACCTTAACAGAAGGTGAATTTGGATCAATGAATCTCGGCATTTTCGATGGACACCTCCCTTTCTGACAAATCTCTATAGTTTTGAAGTGCACCCATTATTTTGGACACATTTTTGGGCGATCTTATTGGGGGGTAACCCATCACCCTGGGAATCAGAGGAAGGTTTGCCCAAATCCTTCCCCTCCGATTCCCTCCTTCTGCCAACTCTATTTTACCAAATCCACCCCTCTCATTCAAGTTCAGGACTTCGCAAAAACTTTTGAAGAATGCAGATGGGGAAAGGCTTAGATGGTGTAAGTGATTCAAAGGAAATTCGCGCTCTAATCTATCGCGAATTTGCTCAAAAACCCTTATGCTGCCTAGATT
>JAGGXZ010000005.1 GCA_021162805.1 Candidatus Poribacteria bacterium | reverse complement strand
CGTAGCTTTAGTAGCTCTTTTGGCGCTGAAAACTATCCTGTAACCACCTCTGAGTATCAAAGCTATGATGGGAGGCCTGTCCGCTTGGTATCTCCCTCTTCCTCTCCTTTTAAGCCCTCTCTTTCTCAGCCTCCTACCCAGTTCCTTTATCAGAACTCCTGTCATCTGCTTGATGACCTGTTGAAGGCCAACCAAATCTCTTATCCCGTTCTCCTTGAGGAACTCTCTTATTGATTCTCTGTCCTTGAGGATCATGTCACACCTCCTGTTTTCTCTTCTGTTTCTCTCCCTAATTTACACAAAATATTATACAGTACCGTTATTTCTTGGAAGAGTAGGTGCGGAATGTGGGTTTCAACCCTACCTATCTGCTCATCCTCTCAATCATCCTCAGGCCATCCCCGCCGAACTCCATTCTCCAATCCGTCTGGAAGTTCATCTCCCACCACACTCTATGATATCTCAGCCAAAGCAAGACCACCTCCTGGCACTTTACGTCCCTTACTTGACAGCCAAGGAAACGCATGTTAAAATTGCTCGTGTCATATCAAATCCCTTCCAAATATAGCTTTCCTATTGAGGGAAATCGGCCGGGTGATAACCTTGACGTTTAAGGGGATGATTCGGTTTATGCTTCGCCCCTTATATCGCCTCTTCTTCGTTCGGATGTTCAGGATATGGGAGAGGATGGGGTTTCACATCACATTGAATCACTTCTATCAGCCGATCCCCGACACGAGGTCGTTGAAAGAGGATCTGTGGTCACGCCGCTCAGAGCTTGTCGGCCTCAGGATGAATGAGCAGGCTCAGGTCGAACTTCTCGGGGAGTTCCTGCGTTTCAAGGGAGAATATGACCTCCTTCCCAGCCATCCGAACTTCGGGCCCGTGGATACCGAGATATTATACTGCATGATTCGATATTTCAAGCCTCAACGGGTGATCGAGATCGGATCGGGCCATTCGACCCGCATATCCGCCAGAGCGATACTGAAAAACGAAGGGGAAGGACACGGCTGCGAATTGATCGCTATCGATCCCTATCCGGATGATGAGCTGAAAGGCGGATTCCCCGGCCTTTCCAAGCTGATACCCGCTAAGGTTGAGGAGGTCGACCTTTCCGAGTTCGGCAGGCTGAGGGAGAACGATATACTGTTTATCGACTCAAGTCACGTTTTAAGAATAGGTGGTGACGTCCAATACGAGTATCTCGAGATAATGCCGAGACTCGCTAAAGGGGTCATCGTGCATCTACATGATATCTTCCTCCCAATGGAGTATCCCAGGGACTGGGTGTTGGAGATGTATCGGTTTTGGAATGAACAGTATCTGTTGCAGGCTTTCCTGGCCTTCAACGATGCTTTTGAGGTGTTATGGGCGGGGAGCTACATACATTTAAATTATCCTGAAAAGCTGGAGAGGGCCTTTGACTCATACGATAGAGGAAAGGTCTGGCCCAGCAGCTTTTGGATGAGGAGGAAACCATGAGACGCCTTGGGGGAACGATTCTCGTTTTGCTTTCGATCTATCTGGCATTTCATCCGACGATGAGCGATGCGAAGGTGGTGGACAGGATCATCGCTATAGTAAACGACGATGTGATAACGCTCGGCGACCTGAACAAGCTGGTGATCGACCGGGCGAGGGAGCTGGAGACGAGTTACAACCTCTCACCTAAGGAAGCCAGGGAAAAGGCCGAAAGCGAACGGCAGGATCTGCTACAGCAGATGATAGATCAATTAATTCTCGTCTATGAGGCCAGGCGACGGAAGATAACGGTTACCGAATCGGAGATCCAAGAGTATCTCAACGCCATTAAGTCTCAGGCAGGCATCACATCCGATGAGGAGTTCGTCAAGGAACTAAGGAAACAGGGTTACACCCTCAGGGGATACAGGGATGAAGTTCGTAAGAGGATCATGGCCGATAAGCTCCTCACTCAAGAGCTGGCTGGCAAAACGGAGGTCTCGGATGAAGAGGTGGAGAAGTTCTATCGGGAACACATGGATCAGCTCAAATCGGCCTCCAAGGAGAAAATCCATCTGAGACATATTTTCATCAAGCTTCCCTTTTCAGATGATGAGAAACGAAAGGCGTTTGAGAAGGCGACAGAGGCTTACAAGAGGCTCTCCTCAGGGGAGAAATTCGAATCCGTCGCCCGAAATTACTCCGACTCGAAGCAGATCAGACTCGGCTCCTTCAAGGCCCAGGAGCTTCAGATGCTCAACCCGGGGATCTATTCGGCGGCGCTGAAGCTCAAAGTAGGGGAGTTCTCCAAACCGATTGAGAGCCCGACCGGCTATCACATAATCAGGCTCGACTCCAGATCGGGCGATGAATTGGAGATCAGCGATATATTCATCGCCTATAAGCTTTCACCCCAACAGCAGAAAGCGGTAAACCGGAAGGTCGAGGAAGTGATCCGTAGGATCAGAGCGGGCGAGGATTTCGGTGAGCTGGCCAGAAGGTTTTCGGACGACGAGGCGACCAGAGAGAAGGGAGGAGACCTCGGGGTGAAATCCCTCGATGAGCTGGACCCCCTCATCAGAGGAAAGGTGGAGAAACTCAAGGCAGGCGAGGTCTCAGACCCGGTCTGGACCCCGTTCGGCGTGCATATCTTCAAGGTCGAATCCCGAACTATCGGAACGCTTTCAGATTACGAACGCGAACAGATAAGGAATTTCCTCAAGGAGAAGAAGTTCCAGGAGGAGAAGAGAAAGTTCATCGATAAACTTAAAAAGAGGATGTTCGTCCGGGTGATGTCCGACTTGTCCTCCGGTTGATCGCCCGGATATAATATGGAGACGGAGATCGGGAGACCGCGAGGGAATATTTCCGTGAACTATCCGGGGAGGATGAGATGTCGCGATTTTGTGAGCTGCCGATGTTTCATACGCCTGACGAGAAGATCAGGGAGATATTGACCAGGCACAAAACCGTGGCGATCGTCGGACTGTCCGGTTATCCCAGTAGGGACAGCTACAAGGTCGCCGAATATCTCAAGAGACAAGGGTATAAGATCATACCCATTAATCCCAGATATAGGGAACTTCTGGGTGAGAGGTGCTATCCATCCCTGCTTGACGTCACGGAGCCTGTGGAGATCGTGGATATATTCAGGAAGCCACAGGCTGTGCCGCAGATAGTCGAACAGGCGATCCAGAAGGGGGCTAAGGTCATATGGATGCAGAAAGGGATAGTTAACAACTCAGCCGCTGAAATGGCGATCAAGGCGGGATTGGATGTGGTTATGGACCGATGTATGATGGTTGAGCATATGGTCCTGAGGAAGAGGTGATGCAAAAGGGGATCTGGCTTTGGTTGGCTCTTTCGCTTCTGATCTGCCATTCCTTATATGCCGGGTTTAAGGTGCTGAGGGAGGAAAGGGATGAACTGATCCTTCGCTTTGAGCTCGGCGATTCCCCAGATCTCGCTTCCTCGGCGGTCGCCCTGCTTGGGATTCCTCCCGGTTCTCTCCCTTCCGTTTCAGTCATCGACTCGGAATCGATGCTCATCCCGAAACCGGATGAGGGGAATCGTCTCGCCTATGACGGGAGGATGTTCGAGTTTGGTCCTATCGGGTTTCTGAGGTTTCAGAGGATAGCTCGTCTGAAGGTCTATCCGGTTCAAGCCACGGGGAACGACAGGGCGAGGCTCTATAGATCCATAACCTTCAAGATCACCTTCCCCCCCGTCTCAACGCCCGGTTATTCAAGTATACCTGAGGATTCGCCCGCCTTTGAGTCGCTTTGCCGTTCGCTCCTGATCAATTACAAGCAGGCTAAAAGGTGGAGATACAGGATAAGGGGTTGGAATCAATATGATGTTTCGTCGGAATCCCCTCCGGCGGGGTGGATCAAGATCAAGGTCTCCAGGGATGGAATCTATGCCATCACTCCGTCGGATCTGGAAGGGTTGGGGGTGAGGGTGGATGAGATCGATCCCAGAACTTTCAGGCTGATCTGTCAGGGACATGAGGAGAGCATATGGGTCGAGGGCGAGGAGGATGGGAAGTTCGATCCGCAGGACAGGATCATCTTCTATGGTCAGGGAATCACGAGAAACAGATTCACCGATGAGAACGTCTACTGGCTCACTTGGGGAGGGAAGCCCGGGAGAAGGGCCGTTATCAAAGATGGTTCCATCAGAAACCCATCAGCGGTGGTCGCTCAAGCCTTCAAAACCCTCAAGCATTTCGAGGAGGACGTGATCCACGACCCGCTTGAGGATGTCACCTCTGAGCTGGCCGATCATTTCTTCTGGACGGAGTTCAACGGCAACTCGGAGAAGGAAAAGCAGAAGTTCATCCGGATCAGGCTTCCATATGCGCTTAAGAACAACAGGAAGGCGACCTTCAGAGCTCGGTTCCAAGGGGTTTCCTACAAGAACAACGCCCTACACTCCGTCTCCGTCTTCGTGAACTCCGTGCCCATCCTCCAGGCCGAATGGCGCAGACAGAACGAATGCATAGCCGAGTCCACCTTCGTTCAGAAATATGGGATGAGCAACGACAACACCGTCCTGATAGTGGCTCACGATCAGAACAACACGCCTGAAAGCAAAGCCGATTTCTACCTGGATTGGATCGAGATCGAATACTGGCGTTCCTTTGAGACCGATCCGAAGGGGCTTAAGTTCTCCTCAGATATAGACCCGCCCGTCACCGGCCCCGTCATATTCAAGGTCAGGGATTTCTTCACCCCCGATGTCGATTTCTATCAGATATCCGATAACGGGATAGTGGCGAGGATAATCAACACGAAGGTGGTTGAGGAGGGAAATGGCAGGTTTACGGCGATGATGGAGGACTCCATATCGCGTCTCAACACATACTACGCCGTGCCCAGCACCGGTTATATACGTCCAAACGAGATCATCCTGGATAACCCCTCTAACCTTCGAAACCCATCTAACAGCTATGATTACGTCATCATATCTCACAGGGACTTCCTCAAGCCGATAGGGAAGCTCGCCGATTTCCGCAGAAGCCAGGGGCTCGATGTGCTGGTGGTGGATGTGGATGATATATACGACGAGTTCTCACACGGCATATTTAATCCCCACGCCATAAGGAGCTTCCTCAGATACGCCTTTTTCAACTGGGCTAAACCCCCGACCTATGTCCTTCTGGTGGGCGATGCGAGTTATGACTATAAGGGAGCCGTAAAAAAGTATTATGAGAGGATAGGGATGAAGCTGAACATAGCGCCGATATTTGTCCCCACCTATCATAGCTGGGCGCCCGTGGGAGGCGAAGCGGCGATGGATCAGAAGTTCGTGGAGGTTAACGGGGATGATAGGCTCCCTGATATGCTCATCGGTAGGCTGCCGGTACAACGTCCTTCCGAGGTGGATGAGATAGTGGATAAGATCATCGAGTATGAGACCGAATCGCAATCGGATTACTGGCAGAACAGGATACTGGAGGCGGCCGATGATGATCTGACACACGCAGGAGATGATGAGTTCGAGAGGAGCAGGGAGAGGTTATTCCGAAACGTCATCCCGGTCGCATATGAACCGGTTAAGGTCTATCTCCGTAAGATAGGCTCGCCCATGAGGGCCAATAAGATGATAATAGATGAGATAAACAGGGGCGTCGTCATAGCCGAATATTCGGGACATGGCGGTAGTTGGACATGGGCGGATGAGAATATCTTCAGGGGGGATGATATCCAGCGTCTTTCAAACAAGGGGAAGTACCCGTTCCTTATCACAACCACCTGCCTAAACGGGTTCTTCGACATGCCGCAGAAGTTCGGGGAGAGATCTCTGGCGGAGGAGTTCATCATACAGAGGGATAAGGGGGCTATAGCCGTGCTCAGCGCATCGAGGCTTACCTTCGCCTACGCGAACTCCGCCTTCGATATGGTGCTCTTCAAATATATGTTCGATGTCGATCCCCCTGTGCTCGGAGCTATCATCAATCAGGCTAAAATAGAATTTATCAATACATCTATCGAGCAATGGGTTCCGGGCGCGGAACAATATATACTGTTCGGAGACCCCGCCCTGAGACTCAAGCTGCCGGATCTGAAGATAAAGACGGAGCTGGAGTCCTACTCCGTCGATCCTTCCTCACAACTCGTGGTCAAGCGAAATTACGTCTATGACAAGAAGGGCAATGTGGCGAGGTGGTTCAACGCCGATATTGAGGCCACGTTGATCTATCCCAACAACCTCGACGATGACCCCCAAAACGATATCCCGCCATCCCACAAGGTCGTCAACTGCTGGGACGGTCAGTTCGGCGATATAAGATTCAACATATCCCCGAGGGCCATACCTGGAGAGGGGATCGTGAGGCTCAAGGCCAAGGGGAAAGGCGGCGATTACGCTATAGGGGGCGTTAGATTCAGCATCCGATATCCTGTGATCCTGAAGGTATGGCATGAGATCACCGATAACTCCCTCATGGTTTACGCACGGGTTCAGGATAACGCCGGGGAGGGAGGTATAAAACAGGTCGAGTGCAAGTGGTATCTCACGACCGATTACCGATCGAACATCACCAGGATGGTCCTGGGCGATAAAAAGGAGATTTACAAAACGGAGAAACCCATACCCTTGCCCGAAACCGGATACTCGGTTCACTATGAGGTGACGGCCATAGACATGGACAACAGGATAGCGAGCAGCTCTGAGCGAACCGTGCCTGCCCCCGTAGGTATTAATCTGGCGATTTCATATCACGGCGAGGCCACTTCACCCAGGATAGGATATGAATATTCAAGGGAAATAGGCGGATGGATCATCTGGGCCGATTTCGAGAACAACGGCGATAAACCCATCAAGGTTCCCGTGCTGGTCTGTTTCTTCGACGGAGATCCGGATAAGAACGGGGACAGCACCGTGGACGTCGACGCCCAAATACTGGGCAAGGCGGTCATCCCCCCCGACTCATGGCAGGAGGCCAAGGAGGTGATGCAGAGGGTCAGGGTTGAGCTGCCGTTGAAAAGGCCTCTCGACTCCGGCGTTCACAAGATATACGCCTGGATCGATCCTGAGATGCCGGAATACGACCACGAGGATAAGGTTCAGGGGAGGATCAAGGAGCCATCCGACGTCGATAACGAGGGAGTTAAGCTTTTCGCCGTCAACGATTTCATCCTCGGAGATAGGGATGTCATCGGGGAAAGCATCGATAAGATCCTGACGCTTGAGATCCCTAAAAGCTCCGTCTCAGCCGAGACCAACCTCTCGGTGACCGCCCTGCCGGTGAGTCATAGCGATCAGCCCGATCTGTTCCCCGCCCTGATGCCTGTTCCGCTTGAAAGCAAGATGTTTAAACTTGAGCTGCGGTCCGGTTCGGCATCCCTTATCGGCCCGATCAGGATAAGCATGAAATATGATAGGAAGAAACTCGACGATTATATCCGTCAGAGATTAAACCTCGGCGATTATCTCACCACAATTCAGCGTAATCAGCTTAAATCGGAGATTAAACGGTGGGAGGAACATCTGGCCATATTCCGATGGGACCCTCAGCTTGAAGCATGGCGAAAGGTGAAGTCGTGGATCAAAACGGAGAACGCCTTCCACATCTCCCCCCCTGTCTCGCAGAATAGCTTCACCAGAAACCTGCTGTTGTCGAAGGTGATAGTAGATAACGCCATCACACCCGTCGGCGATTGGGTTCTCATGTTCCTGGATGAATCGAGATATATACTATTGCTTAAGCGAGAGGGATCGAACACCTTCGAAAGAGTGGAGGGAATCGGCAAGGTTGGAGATGTCTTTCGCAACGATATACTGGGTATCAGGATAATCCTCTTCGATACTAAGGGGGAAAAGCCACACCTCGGCGATACCTTCTGTTTCTCGACTGTGATGACCACCGGCAACAACGTGGGAATCATCAACATGAGGAACTATAACATAGGCGACGGAACCCCTATAATCGAACCGGTTGAGAATCCTACTCCCAGGAAAACCGGCAATTGGATCATCATCTTCCTCGATAAGATGAGATACCAGATCTTCGACGAATATGGGGTTCCGGTATCCACCGATGGAGGAGGAGCGATCGCCGAGGGGGAGATAGATAAGACGCTGACGCTGAGAAGTTTGGGGGTGAAGATTAACGTTGTGCCGGGCAGCCAGAGTTTCAAGGCAGGGGATAAGTTCATATTCAGGACCACCTATATCGGCGAGGTGGAAGCCGAGGTCGACCGCCTGGGATCGTTCACCTTGATGCACGGATTGGACGATACGCCGCCGGAGGTCAAGCTCTGGGTTGATGGTGAAACCCCGAAGCCCGGATCGGTCATCCCGCCCCGCCCACATATATCCATCCTGCTCGAAGATCCCAATTTCATCGATACCTCCTCTTTCAGGCTTCTAGTCAAGGCCGACCGCGGTGGGAAAGAGGGGAGTTTCAAGGAGGTATCACCTAAAGAGTACAGCATATCGGGGGAGGGAGAGGTCGTCCCCATCAGATATAACCCCATCCTGCACATCGGCAGATACACCTTCAGGATCGGCGTCAGCGATATGTGCGGCAATCAGGTCAAATCCGATCTGGGGGATTTCCAGGAGATGGTTTTCTACGTCGAAAAGGAACCGGACCTGTCGCCGCCGAAGATCAGGGTTTATGCGAACGAGAGGGAGATCTCAGATGGGGATATTCTGGACAGTCAGCCGCATTTCGTGTTGATCATCGAGGACGATCACGGATTGGATATCAAAACGCTGAGGGCCCGATTCGGCTCCGAGCTTGAGGGTCCCAGCGAGTTGAAGGAGGGGGAATATAAGCTGGATTTCTCAAACGCTCAGCCGGATAAAGCCATGCTTTTCTTCGAACCCGACTGTCCCAATGGCAGGTATGTCCTCCAAGTCGATGTGGCCGACACCAGCGAGAACAAGGCCTCAAGGGAATTGCACATCGAAATCAACGAGCCCGTTAGATTGGAAAAGCTCATCAACGTCCCAAATCCCATCTCCAAGGATACCGTCTTTTACTATTACCTCACACAACAGCCCGATGACGTTACGATAAAGATATATACGTTGGCGGGGAGGTTGGTCAGGACGATAGAGCACGCCTCGGCGGAGAGAAAATATAACGAGGAGTACTGGGATTGCACGGATAAAAACGGCAGACCGCTCGCGAACGGCGTCTACCTGTATAAGGTCACAGTCAAAGTCGGTCATAGGAAAATCGAGAGGATCGGAAAACTAGCTATTCTGCGATAAGATGATATATATCGAGTCGGTCTCTAAAAGGATAAAAGGGAAAAGGATATTCGAGGGTATAACGTTACGGGTTGAACCCGGGCAGATAGCAGGGGTAACAGGGCCGAACGGATCGGGCAAATCTCTCTTGCTCGAACTTGCCGCAGGTATAACCCGTCCGGATTCCGGCGCCGTGAGGGTCTTCGGGATCGATCCCTTTAAAAGATGGAACGAGTCGCTGAAGATCATCGGCTACCTCGCCCAGGATGATCTATCCCGCCGGATGAGAAGGATAAAGGCCATAGAATATCTGAGGTATTTGGGCTCTATCCACGGGCTTAGAGGGAAAAAGCTGAGGGACAGGATCGAAGCGATGGAGAAGCTCTTTGAACTGGAGGAGATGACCGATTGTCCAATCGAGAGGCTCTCCGCAGGTGAGAGAATAAGGCTCAGACTGGCCTGTGAGATCGTCCACGATCCCAAGGCGGTGATCCTGGATGAACCCCTCATACCGCTCGACGCGAGATGGAGGAAAATCGTTACCGATCTTCTGAAGGAACTGAAAAACATGGGTAAGGCGATACTGATAGCATCAGCTTATGGTGAGGAGCTAAAAGCCATATGTGACGTTCATATTTCCCTTGTGCCGAATAATTCATAGGAAGGAGGGAGGAAGATTTTAGAGGACTTCTTCTGGATGCTTGTGGATTTTCTCAGGAGCACGGCCGGAGCTTTAACGGTTATGGGATTGATAGCGGTCGGGGCGATCGGGAAGTTCATCCACCATAAGCTCCAGATACCGGGCCTGGAGATCGAGCCAATTCAGGAGGATACCTGGTTCGTGGACCGGGAGGATCGGAGGAGAATAGCCATGATCGTCTCCGTCAACCTCATCAATAGATCCGGCCGTGCTATAAAGATAACAAGGTGTAAGCTGAGCGGCTATTCGCCGAGGGAAAACCCTGACCCGATAAAGCTTAAAAAGGGTTCAGACGAGATCCTCATACCCTTCCCGCAGCACGAGCAGTTTTATCCAGGCAAGGAGGTTCAGGTCAATCCATACTCCTCTAAAAGGATCTGGCTCTATTATGAGTCACGGGCAACCCGACTTAGCAATATTATCGAGACTCCACTTGTGGTCAAAGACGACACCGGCAAGCGAAGATCGATTCATATCTCCATCCCAAGACGCATGGAGCAGATCATGATATATCGATCGATGTGATTACCGATCCTCAAATAATATCCCGTAAGTGTGCGGCATTCGGTCGCGCGGGCCACGAGACAGCTCGCCTTCTGCCATGCCGGATTCTATATGGACCAGCCAGCAGGTGGATTTAACATAAACTTGTCATCTCGGTAGAACACAGCTTATACCTCCTCACATGGTCTTTCCTCTGATTATTACCGCTGAGAGCGGGGAGATCCGCAAGACCGGTAATATCCACTTTTGGAAGAGCCATGAGATAAGCCGCTGGATCAACAGTGCGCGGCCTTGACACCTCATCCCCTCGCTGATACACTACTAGTGCGCCGTCATCTGATGTTCGGAGGCAGAGGGTGAATTTCATTCTTTCCAGGCCGCTCTGGAACGGAGCACTCATATTTACGCCGATATTTCTCATCATCATAGCGAGCTATCTGAAACTGAGAGGCCCGGAAGGAAAATACAGGGCGATCCTTGTGGCGCTTAAGGGATTGGCTGTTCTCACCCTCACCTTAGCGCTGCTGGAGCCAACGCTCATATTCAGCGAAAAGGTGCGTAGAAAACCCGAACTCATATTGCTCGTCGATACCTCACGCAGTATGTCGATCGAGGATGATGGGGAGAAACGGATCGATCGAGTT
Organism: Candidatus Poribacteria bacterium; assembly: GCA_021162805.1. Lineage (NCBI taxonomy): Bacteria > Candidatus Poribacteria > Candidatus Poribacteria bacterium. The sequence goes on along the minus strand of JAGGXZ010000005.1, from coordinate 2,840 downwards.
AAAAAGGCGCTTTCAAACGGGATACTGGAGAGGCTCAACGACAGGTTCGAGCTGCATGGCTACACCTTCGGTTCATCGTTGAGGAGTTCCTTGGACGTGGAAAAGCTGGAGGCAGATGATGACTCCACTCAGATCATCTCCTCGCTGTTTTCAGCGGTTAATGCATGGCGCGGCAGGCTGATAGCTGGAGTCGTGCTGCTGAGCGATGGAGCCGATACATCGGGAAGACCGCTGCCGCGAAAGTTTCCCGTCCCCATCTACGCTGTCGGGGTCGGATCGCCTAGACCACCTAAAGATATAAGGATAACCTCCATTTCCATCCCCCCGATAGCCTACGTGGGGCATACGACCGAAGTTAACGCCTTCATCGAAAATCTGGGATATGATGGCGAGAAAATTCAGGTGACCCTCAAGGGAAATGAAGATAAGCCGGAGGTGAGGAAGCTGACGGAACTCAGAGGACGAATAGTGCGGGTGAAGTTTCAGCTTAAACCATCTGTTGAGGGCGATTTCACGTATACCCTCTCACTTCCCACCTTACCCGGTGAGGTATCATCTGAAAACAACTCCAAGGTCTTTTCCCTGAAAGTCGTCAAATCCAAGTTGAGGGTTCTCCTCATCGAATCCACGCCCAGATGGGAGTTCGCATTCCTCAAAAGGGCACTTGAGGGTGATCCGAGCGTGAAGCCGGATTATCTCATACTCCCACGTCGAAAATCACCGGGAACGGTCCCCAGCCTGAAGGGATCAGTTCCCATAGAAGGGGGACTCGAAGGGTTGCCCGCCCCCGGCAAGCTAACGAGGTACGATGTGTTAGTGATCGGAGACCTGGATTCCTTATCGCTTACAAAGGGTGAGTTTGAATCGATCGTCAGATATGTCTCCTCAGGCGGAGGCGTGATATTCCTGCCCGGCAAAAACAGTATGGGCCCTAGAGGATTGACGGGTACACCTCTTGCCCGCCTTCTGCCCATATCCATTCCCCCACAGGGCTGTATCCTCCGCTCGGAGGAGTTCAATCCCACTCTCACCCGTGAGGGGATGTATCATCCTGTGGTGAGATTGGGGGGGACGAAGGAGGAAAACCTCGTCGCCTGGAAGAACTTACCGCCGCTTGAGGGGCTTTTCACGGGATTTTCGCCGAAGTCGGGCGCAAGTATTCTGGCGATATACAGGGTAGAAACCGATCTGCCCGTGGTGCTCTTCCAGAGATACGGCTCCGGGAAGGTGCTGTTCATCAACGGAGCCGGGCTTTGGGGATGGGATTTCAAGGTGTGGGGGGCTTTGGCCGGTCGGCCTAGGGACTCAAACACGCCCTACAGAAGATTTTGGGCTCAGGCGATAAGGTGGATCGGAACCAGAACCACGGCGAAGCTTGTCTCCGCTTCGCTCAGTAGGAAAATCTTCCAACTCGGCGATAGATGCGATCTGACCGTGCGGGTTTATGACGAAACCTTCACCCCCCTCAAAAACGCACAGGTTGAAGTGACGCTTAAAACCCCATACGGCAGGGAGCTGCCGCTGGAAGTTGAGGAGGTCGAAGGTACGGCGGGGGTCTATACCGTCTCTTATAAGTTCCTGCGCGAGGGTTCGTACCAGTTTAGCGTTCGAGCTCGATACGGCGGAGCAATGCTGGGTGAGGATTCCGTGAGGTGTGAAGTTCGAAGATCCACCCTGGAGTTCGAGAAACTTTACCTCGATGAGGGATATCTTAAAAAGCTGGCGGAGATATCCGGCGGCAGATATATCGGATTGAAGGATCTAGATCATCTGCCGAAGATGATCAAAACCAAGGATGAATTTATCACCCTTCAAAGGGAGAGGGAGATCTGGGATACCCCTCTATTGCTGGGCGTGGTAGCTTTGATCCTATCAGCTGAGTGGATACTCAGAAAAAGGAGGGACCTGATGTGAAGGTCAGATCTATCATCCTGTGTGCGATGATCTCGATGCTCATCACGGCGTTTATCTCCGCCGCTGCGGAGGCCAAGTTTACGATCGCCAGGATCAAATATTCAGGTGGGGGAGATTGGTATGACAGCAGAACCACGATCCCTAACTGGCTTAAAGCGTTAAGGGAAAGGGTGGGAATCGATACGGCTGAGGATCAGGTCGTCCTATCCCTCACTGACAGGCGAATATACAGATATCCTCTTATCTTCATGACCGGACACGGCAACATCAAACTGAGCGATGATGAGGTTCGGTCGTTGAGGGGGTATCTGACACATGGCGGCTTCCTCTTCGCCGAGGACTCATACGGTATGGATAAAAGCTTCAGACGGGAGATAAAGAAAGTCTTCCCCGAGGGGGATCTAGTTCCGGTGCCGGATAATCACCTGATCTATCACTGCTTCTACGACCTTCCAGGATTGCCTAAAATCCACGAGCATGACGGCGATCCGGCTCAGGGATATGCCATATTCTATAACGGTAGAATGGTCGTTTTTTATTCCTTCAGCGCGGATATCAGCGACGGGTTGGAGGATCCGGAGATACATCACGATCCCCCTGAGGTGCGTGAGCAGGCGATACGTATGGCGATCAATCTCGCGATCTACGTGCTGACACATTAATTCGTTAAGTGTAGCGGAGATGCAAAAACAGGTTAAGGTTTAGGCTGAGGTTAAGATGGTCAAGGGTCGAGAGTCGAAAAATGGTCTAGTTTTCGTCCCTTGACCCTTCGTGAAAGGGATAGGACGTTGATTGGCACCGTACGGGCGAAGAATCTTTCGCCCCATTCGCATCAAGTTAAGAATCGCCAAGAGCAAGTAAGATCTGAAAAGTTGCCGGATGAGCACGACGTTTGTTCATGCGACATGTTTGCTCTATCAACTCCT
>JAGGXZ010000004.1 GCA_021162805.1 Candidatus Poribacteria bacterium | reverse complement strand
CGATCTTCTCCCTCGGTATCCCTATGCCGGTGTCGGAGACTGAGATCTGTATCTCTCCGTTGAGTTTCTCGGCTTTCACCATCACTGATCCCCCATCGGGTGTGAACTTGACGGCGTTTGACAGCAGATTGAACAGAACCTGCTTCAGCCTCGTCGGATCGGTCTTAACGATGCCAATCCCCTCGTCCATATCGAGGTTCAAGGAGATATTATGTCTTTTAGCTCTTTCCCTTTGCATGAAAAGGGCCCACTGGAGCACCTCTTTGAGGTTAATCGGCACCGACTCGACCTCCAGCGTGCCCGCCTCCACCTTCGATAGGTCCAGGATGTCGTTTATAAGGGATAGGAGATGCTCGCCACTCTGGAGGATGTTCTGGACGTATTGGAGCTGTTTCTCATTCAGCGGGCCGACGACCTGTTCCTTAAGGAGTTCCGAGAAGCCGATGATGGAGTTAAGGGGGGTTCTCAGCTCGTGGCTTACGTTTGCCAAGAACTGATCCTTAAGGGCATTCGCCCGCTTTATGCTCTCCAGCAGTTCCCTCTCCTTCGATATATCCCTGAACACCTCTACGGCACCGATCACGTTGCAGTTTTCGTCGAAGATCGGGCCCACGGTGATGGAGACCGGTATCCTTCTGCCGTCCTTCGTGAACACCCATGCTTCCTTGGCCGAGTCCCGTCCTGTGCGGAACGTTTGAACGATCGGACAATCCACATCGCACAACACTCGTCCCTCATCGTCAGTATGTTTGAGGAAATCGAAGCAGGGATGGCCGATGATCTCCTCCGCCTTCCACCCCGTTATCTCCTCGGCCCCTCTGCTCCAGGTTTTGATGATTCTGTTGAGATCTGTCGAATAAACGCCATCGGCTATGCTGTTAAGGACCACTTCGGCGTATTGAGCGTGAAAGCTCGCCTCCTCAGTGAGCCTTTCGATCTTTTTATCTCGCGTCATTCCGATTCTCCCGGCGGAAAAGCTTTTCAATATTCGCTCATATTATCGCTGAGTGTAGCAGAGATTTTAAAGCTACTGTCCGCCGCTTATAGGTCATTTATTGTCATTTATCGTCATTTGTAGTCATTAATGACGGCGAAGCCGAATGACTTAATGATTACAGAGAGACGTCAACCGTGCTCATATCTCGCCAGCTCTTTCAGGAGCTCGATCTGCCGCTGTGACGGATTTCGAGGCACGCTGATCATCACTCTTGCGAGGTGATCGCCCTGTTTCCCGTTTGCGGCGTGTATGCCCATGCCGGCCAATCTGAGCATCTGGCCCGACTGAGTTCCCGGCGGCACTTTCAGCCTCGCCCTGCCGTGGATAGTCTCCACCGTGACCTCTCCCCCCAATGCCGCGGTCGTAAACGGCACGCGGACATCTGAGATTATGTTAAATCCTTCCCTTTTGAACTGGGGATGCTCCATAACATGTATCACGACGAACAGATCCCCTGGTGGGCCGCCGTTTTGGCCCGTCTCACCTTCGCCTCTGAGCCTCAGCACGGCGCCATCCTCCACACCAGCCGGTATTCTGACGGTTATGGTTCTCGTCCGCTTGATCCTTCCCGTTCCGCCACAGGTAGGGCATGGTTCACCTGTTCTCCCCGTTCCTCCGCAGGTAGGACATGGCGTGCTCAAGCTGAAGAATCCACCCATTCGTCTCTCCTGTCGGGTGACGAACCCTGTACCGTGGCATGTCGGGCAGACCGAGGAGGCACCGCCTCTGATCCCCGTTCCTCCGCAGTTAGGGCATGACTCCCAGCGCTGAAGCCGTATCTCCCTTTTACCCCCTAAAGCGGCCTCCAGGAACGGTATGGTCACCTCATATCTCAGATCGGCGCCGCGTCTGGGAGTTGACCGTTCCTCCCTGTAAAACCTCGGTCCGAAAAAGTCCGAGAATATGTCCCCGAAGTTGGCGAAGATATCATCCAGATCGGTGAAGGCGGTGAACCCGATATCCTCAAGCCCTCTGCTGCCGCGTTGATCGTAGATCCTTCGCTTCTCCGGATCGCTCAGAACCTGATACGCCTCGGATATCTCCTTGAACCTCTCCTCGGCCTCCTTATCGCCCGGATTTTTATCCGGATGGTATTTCATAGCGAGCCTTCGATAGGCCCGCTTGATCTCCTCCTGCGAGGCATCCCTGCTGACACCTAGGATCTGGTAATAATCCTTTTGTGGCATTCTCCATCACCTCTTGGCGAGCCTTATCTCCAGCGTTCCATCCTCCAGTTTCACCTTCAGGGAGTCCGGCTCCACGTGAAACGGCAGTGTGATAACCCTCTTGAACCTGCCGTATTCCCACTCCCTGTGATGATAGGCGACGGCATCAAAAGGCATGTCCCTTTCGCCTTGGATGATCACCTGATCGCCGTTCAGACAGACATCGACGTCCTCCCCGATCACATCCGGCAATGCCAGCCTGATGACCAGCTCCCTCTCGGTCTCATAGATGTCGGTGGGCGGTGAGAAAGCCGGCGTTGCCGGCACCTCCTCAGCTATCCTCCTCAGGAATGAGGTGAAAAGCCTATCGACCTCGCGCTTCAGCTCCAAAAATTCATCCCATGGGTCCCATCTATCAAGCTTCACCCGATCACCTCCGTTTCATAGGTGGATTTCCAGCTTCTCGGATATAGGTTTCCTTTCGCCCTTGCCCGATTTGTAGGGTATGGGAATGTACTGGACGGAAGGCCTCTTCTGATAGGGCTGTGGGAAGAGGTTCATGAGCAGATCTATCTCAACGGGCAAATCGGTCGATATGGGCAATCCGAGCTCCCTGGCCTCATCGACCGTTATCGGGTAATCATGCGTCCATCTCCCCTGTGTGAGCGTATCGGCTATCCGTTCGGCCTTAGCCTCATCCATCCCCTTTCTCAACAGCAGGGTCTTGACGCAGTTTTTGACCTGATTCATCGCCTTCTGGGCGACATCGGCGAGGATAAGCGTCTCGTCTTCGATCTCGTTTTTATCCTTCATCTCGAGCACCTTCAATATCGAAGCGGCGGGATATTGGCCCAATTGGGGATCAACGGGTCCGAGAACGGCGTTCTCGCTCATAACGATCTCATCGGCGGCCAACGCTAGAAGCGTCCCGCCCGACATGGCATAATGGGGGATGAAGACCGTGACCTTGGCCTTATGCGAGGCCAGAGCATGCGCTATCTGTTCGGCCGCCAGAACCAACCCGCCGGGCGTGTGCAGGATCAGATCTATGGGAACGTCCTCGTCGGTCATCTTTATCGCCCGAAGCACCTCCTCCGAGTCCTGGATCGTGATATATTTCATTATGGGGAACCCCAAAAGCGACATGGTCTCCTGGCGATGTATAAGCGCTATCACCCTGCTTTTCCTTCTCTGCTCGATCCGTCTCATCAGCTTGAGCCTGCTCGCCTCCAACATCCGCTGCTTGATCATCGGTGTAAGCGAGACTATGATGAAGAAAATCCAGAAGATATCGAAAAACGATATTCCCGACATGTTTACCCCCGTCCCGGTGAATGTCAAATCGCTGCGGTTTATACGGTTTAAAGGATAACTTATTTCGATCCGGAGGACAAGGGGCGCAAGATCTTGCGCCCCTTTACATCAGACGAGCGAGATTATCCTGTCTATGGTCTCAGCGGTTCTTCGATGTGCCTCCTCATCGCCACCCACCTCGGAGATCAGGAAATCGTCGTATCCTATCGCCCTCAGCTCACCCATGACGGCTTTCCAGTCCACGTCTCCCTCCATCAAGGGTGTCCACTGATATCCCTTTCGTCTGAAATCCTTGACGTGAACCTTGCGGATCTTGGAGCCGACTATCCGTATCCACTGCTCCGGATACCCGAATATCACGACGTTTCCCACATCGAAATACATGCCGACGTAAGGGCTGTCGACCGTATCGAGCAGCATCCTCATCTCGAGAGGGCTGAGCAGGAATCGGTTCCATACGTTCTCTATCGCTATGGAGACCTTGATCTCCTCAGCCACGGGGGCAAGCTCCATAAGCGATCGAAGACAGTTCTCATAGGCAGCATCATAGGGCACCGATTCGGTCACCCTGCCGGGGACGACCAGAACGGCATCTATTCCGAGCGCCTTGGCACACCTTAAAAGCTTGATCACGTTCTCCTTGCCTTTTTCACGCTCATCTCTATCGGGACTGGTAAGCGGAGCGCTGACCCCACAGGCGCTGCACGGGATCAGCCCGTGCTCCAGGCACATCTCTCTGACGGCCTCAAGCTCGCTCTCCTTCATGTCGAGGTGGAGCTCCTCTATTCTGAAGGAGAGCTCTATCCCCTCGTATCCCGCCGAGCTGGCGAATTCGAGATGCTCTTTGAGGGATTTGCCCCTGGGCAACACGAGCTGGCTTATACCCTTTTTCATGTTTCACCTCCTCGTTTAATCGAAAGTCACGCCGAGCTTAACGCTCCTTTCCGGATGTAGCTCGACGAACTCCTTATAGGCCTCGGCCGATTCGGAGAACGGCACCACCGGTTGGACGACGTCTTCGCAGTTGAAATGTCCCTCGGCCAACATCTCCCAGCATGTGTCCATGATCCGAGCGAAGCTCCATCTAGGATGATCCCTGTTCGGATCGCTACATGCGCGGGCGAAGATCAGATTTGGGATCGTGAAATGCGCCACCTCGCCGAAATCCAGTCCGCCTTTACACTCCTTGCTCCAACCGACGTAGGCCACATTTCCGCCGAAGGCGAGCCCCCGAAAGGCGTGATTCAACGCCTCGTAATTGCCGCTTGTCTCAATGACGACATCGACCCCGCGGCCTCCCGTCGCCCTTTTGAGCTCCTCGCCCACATTCTGGCTTGTTGGGTCGAGGACCATATCGGCTCCGTTTTGTAGCGCCACTTCCCTTCTAAGTTCGATCGGATCGACGGCGGCGACGAAGATGGCGCCGGCGGCTCGCGCCATTTGGACGGCCATCTGCCCTATGGCGCCAAGTCCGAAAACCGCGACACAATCGCCCAGTCGAACCTGGCCGTCTCTGACCCCGGCCAACGCAAACTGAGCGGGATCAAAGCAGACGGCCTCTTTCCATGTCATCCTCTCGCTCAGTTTCCAGACCCCATCTGCGCGCCAAGTGTGGGTCTCACGCAGATGTCCATATCCGGCGACCCTATCCCCTATGGAGAGATCCCCCACGCCTTCTCCGAGCTCAACGACGCGTCCGACGCACATGTTGCCCAGACCCATGGGAAATCGGGCGCCTCTCAGGCCGTGATAAAGCGTCAACTCCGTCCCATGTTTCGGCGCGCCAAACTCCACCTTGACCCTGATATGGCCCTCGGGGACAGGGCCGTCCTCGTATTCCCTCAAAACCGGTTTCCCCGGCTCAAGGGCTACCAGCTCTTTCGGCATGTTTTAACCTCCTCCATAGACGTTCTCATTCCTCCAGCCAATCCAGTGTAAACCGAGCAAACACGAGCGACTCATACGGATGTTCCCCGCCGGCCTCATAAAGGCAGGCGATCTCACCATCCGGCAGCACCGCCAGACAGGAGTAGGCGCTCGGTCCCGGATGAAGCACCCTGGCGATGGGCCAGCTCTTACCCTCGTCATAGCTGACGCGGATGGTCATGTTTATCCGTTTCTCCTGGGAAGCGGGGTTGGAGAACAAAATAATGCCCCGCCCGTTTTCTTTGGGCCATGAGTATCGGCGAACGCTCGCCTGACAGATGGGCTCTATAAGCTGTGGATGATGGTGTTGGTCATACCAGCTCATCCCGCCGTCGTCGCTGAATGCGATCTGGCGTGTGGGATGAGATCGGTCGTAATTGCGCATGTTGAGCATCAATCGGCCGCCGTATAGCTCCACCACCTCGCACTCATTGACCCCCGGCCGAGGCGCCCTTCCTCCAAGCTGCCACGTCCGGCCGTGGTCATCGGAGTAGATGATGTGCGAATAGTAATGTTTGGTCTCAGCCTCGATGTGATCGCAGGGTATGACCAGTCTGCCTCTGTATTTCCCGTTCTTTATCTGGATCCCTGCCCCCGGACCGGTCGCATACCATGTCCAGTTGGGTTTTTTGACGGCCTTCGTGATCTCGATCGGCTCGGCCCAGCTTATCCCATCGTCACTCGAGGATGTAAGGAAAACGCGTCTGGTGTCCCGGCTTGTCCGATCTATGATATGTCGTTCGTTATCATCCCCCCTATTCCACGTCATCAGCAGCCACACGGTCCCGTCCTCTTCATCCACCACGGGGCATGGGTTTCCACACGTGTTTTCCCCATCGTCCCATACGATCTTACTTTCGCTCCAGGTTCTGCCTCCATCCGTGGAGCGTTTCACCAGCAGATCGATATCGCCCGTATCGCTGCGGTCGTGCTTTCTTCCCTCACAGAAGGCTAGCAGGGTTCCCCTTACCGTCACGGCCAAGGCGGGGATACGGTAGGTGTGATATCCTCCCTGTCCGCTGACCCAGATGGCGTTCTGAGTCATCTCTCACCCCAGTTTTCCCGTCACCGGGTTTTTCGGCGAGATTATACACCTTTCAGGACAGCGCGTCAATATATCGGCCGCTGTTTGAAAAGCAGGACTTCTCAAAAACTTTTGAAGAATGTAGATAGGGAAAGGCTTAGATGGCATAAGTGATTCAGAGGAAATCCGCTCTCTAATCTATCGCGAATTTTATGTTACCTAGATTTTCCTCATCTTACGCTTCATGAACTTTTGAGAAGTCCTAGCCGATACCCGGGACTTACCATGAGACCGTATCCACTTTAAAATCTTCCAGAGGGCCTTACAATCCGCCTCGAGATACTGGACGAGGGTGATCATCTCTTGTGATCGCAATGGGCACGCGCTTTGATAAGCCTTCCATCCCATTACCATCGCCAGTAACCCTTTGTCGAGATCACCGGGCCACTGAGGGTCGAAACGCGGATCAACTTTGCCCAGGGCTTTGGCTATCTCTTTCAGTCCATAGCCCCACGCGCCTGGCACAGCGCAGGGTCCATCGAGGAATACCCTCTGGAGATCATACCATGGGAGCCTACGTAGAGGATGATTATCAGGCAAGTGATGGCGATCCGCCATACGCTGAACTTGCCGCACTTCCGTACTTGTCCAGTGGTAGAGAGCTGTTCTCTTATTATCGGTGAATGCCCCTTTTGTTTGCGTTTCAAGAAATTTGAGAAATTCTTCGAACATCTCACGTTCTCTATTGTGGTTTTCCGCCGTGGCAACGAAGGCCATGAAAAACCACTTTTCCTCTTCCTCCCAACCAGTTCCTATCATGAAGACCATCTCACAACCATCAAGTGTGGGCCATTGTGTATCAAAGTCCACATTTACATTTGTGAAATATTCAAAATCGATATAGAATTCAAATTGCCTCTTGACTGGAATTACATCAACAGGGGGAGGTAATGGGAACCCAGATCGGTTCGCTTGAAGGATGGCCCTGATTTGCTTTGACTTTTTGGGCCCTAAACCCCGGCATTTTTCAAAAGGAATATTTTGTGGATCCTCCCGGAGCATCGAATCAAGTGTTGGATAACCTCTAGCAGCGAGTTCACGTTTAACATCAGGGTTGATCTGGTATAGCAAAGCAGGGTCACCACCAGGCATTTTCTCTCGTGCGATAATATCCTTGGCGGTTCGCCATCGATCATTTTGATGTTTGAGGTTAGATCTAACGATATCGTCCCGCCAGGGAACATACCTTGCGCCATTGAGCTTAATCTCCACAAATTGATCTCTAATAGCCGCCAAATCTTGGTCGAGAGGCTCACCCAGGGTTGAAGTGATATCCACTGGTAGGGGATCGCAAATTCTATCACGGGTTATTAAGTATGCTTTTTGGGGCATAAATCCCTGGAGATGCCCCAGGATATAAGAATAGATCCTAACCTGAGCAGCGTAGCTCCTGAGGTCTTTGGCCTTCCCGGGTCTGTCCAACTTAGTTGTAAATTTAATGTCAAAGACAACATAATGCTCTGGTATATAAGTATCTACCGGTAAAAGATCGGGGAAATTATCTCGAAGCCATGATGTATGGACAAGAAGATCAGGCACGCCATAGATCCTCTCCGGAGCCCACCATAAGGCAGGTCTAACGATAAGCGGAGTTCCTTTCCGGATGAGATCAATCGTCTCTCGAACTTTCCCGGCCAAACGAGCCTCATAAGATTTATAACAAACAACAACGGCATCGGACGCCATTTCCTTGATCCACTTCTCTTCAAATTGGCGACTTTTCTCCGCTATAAAATCAAGAAATTCATAAGGAGATGTATCAGGCTGGAAACCATATCGGTTCCCATGGTATTCGAGCCAAACAACTACAGGATCTTCAAAAATAAATGGCCGAACTCGAGTTGCAGGCATCCAGTTCCGAGGTACTTGGTGATGTCCCGCCGTTGCGACCTCGAACAGGGATTTATCCGACATTTTACCACACCCCCTCAGATCGTAACTGAGAATGAGACTCCAATTCCCTAAACGGGATTCACACCCACTTTCTTTCATCGAATTCCCCTGCCTATGATAGAGGTGAGAACAGCGATCTGCAGAGATATCTGAACAAGGCATCAGATGGTGAAAGTTATGATCTCAGACCTACGTTTATAGGAAACGTTATGGATAACTGCTACACTCAAAGGAAATTTGAGCGATTTGCGAAGATGATACCTAACGTGGTGAGATGGAGGTTAAGATACTCTTAGAGGGTAAGTGATGAGTGTGCTTTATATCGCCGAGCAAGGAGCCTCCCTCCATAAAGGAGGTAAAAGGCTGCTCGTGGTCAAAGATGGAAAAACCATTCAAGAGGTAAGGATTCATGAGGTGGAAAGGGTGATAATCTTTGGGAACGTTCAGCTGACCTGTCAGGCTATGGCCCTCCTGCTCAATGAAGGGGTGGAAGTGAGCTTCCTATCCATGAAGGGGAGATTTAAGGGTAGACTTTCCCCCGCTGATTCGAAGAATATACTGTTGCGTCTAGCTCAATATAAGCGTTACTTGGAAGATGATTTTAGGATCTCGATATCCAGAAGCATAATCAGAGCTAAGATAAGGAACAGCCGCTATCTCCTTTTGAGATACAGGCAGAACCACGCTGAGGCGGATCTCGATGAAGAGATCAAACGTCTGGAATCTTCTCTCCCTTCCGTAGATCTCCACGAGACAATCTCCGCCTTGATGGGTGTGGAAGGGGAAGCAGCAGCAGCCTACTTCAGGGCATATGGGAAGATGCTCCGTAGGGAGCTCCGGTTTTCCGTCAGGACGCGTCGTCCACCTCTTGATCCTGTTAATGCCCTCCTCAGCCTGGGATATTCCCTGCTCACAAGCGAGGTAGCGGGAATCCTAGCGGCTCATGGCCTGGACATCTATATCGGGTATCTTCACGAGATAGATCACGGAAGACCTTCCCTCGCTCTGGATATGGTTGAAGAGTTCAGACAGCCTATCGTTGATAGGCTTACCCTCAGCCTCGTAAATAAAAGGGTATTCACAGGTGATGACTTCGAGAATAGAGAGGGGGGAGGAGTCTACCTCAAGACGAAATCTCTCAAACGGTATCTTCACCTTTATGAGAGGACAACTAGCTACCTGACAGTTTTGGAGATGAGGTAGAGGTTGAAAGTCACAGCACATAAAAGGGATAATACAGGAAAATCCCTTCAGGAGGTGTGCTGTGACGATCAATCAGATATATAATACCTTGCTTT
>JAGGXZ010000003.1 GCA_021162805.1 Candidatus Poribacteria bacterium | reverse complement strand
CGGTCAACACCGCAGCCTGTATCGCAGCGCCCATCGCAACCACCTCATCCGGATTTATCCCCCTGTGCGGCTCCTTACCGAAGAAATCCCTCACAACCTCCTGAACTTTCGGCATCCTCGTCTGTCCCCCCACCAATATCACCTCATCTATATCCCCAGGCTTCAGCCCCGCATCCTCCAACGCCTTCTTGCAGGGCTCAAGCGTGCGCTGTATCAGGTCGTCAACCAACTGCTCCAGCTTTGCCCTCGTCAGCTTCATCACCAGATGTTTTGGTCCGCTGGCGTCGGCGGTGATGAAGGGGAGGTTGATCTCAGTCTCCATCACACTCGATAGCTCACACTTCGCCTTCTCCGCCGCCTCCTTCAACCGCTGCAACGCCATCGGATCCCCCCTCAAGTCTATCCCATGTTCCCTCTTGAACTCCTCCGCTATCCAGTCTATTATCCGCTGATCAAAGTCATCTCCTCCCAGGTGCGTGTCACCATTCGTGCTTCTAACCTCGAACACTCCCTCTCCTATCTCCAAGATCGATATGTCGAACGTCCCTCCTCCCAAGTCATACACCGCTATCTTCTGATCTTTCTTCTTGTCCAGACCATAGGCCAAGGATGCTGCCGTAGGCTCGTTTATGATCCTCAGAACCTCCAGCCCAGCTATCCTGCCCGCATCCTTCGTCGCCTGCCTCTGTGCATCGTTGAAATATGCCGGAACGGTGATCACCGCCTGGTTTACGGGCTCCCCTAGATATTTCTCCGCATCCTCCTTCAGCTTTCTCAGTATCATGGCCGATATCTCGGGGGGCGAGTATTCTTTGCCCTGGACTTTGACTCTGGCGTCACCGTTTGGCCCTCTTGTGACCTGGTATGGGACGAGTTCGATTTCGTGGGTGACCTCATCGTATTTTCTTCCCATGAATCTTTTGATGGAGTAGATGGTGTTATCGGGGTTGGTGATCGCCTGCCGCTTGGCGGTCGATCCCACGAGCCTTTCGCCCTCCTTGGTGAAGGCGACCACAGAGGGTGTCACTCTGCCGCCTTCGGCGTTAGGTATGACTTTGGCCTCTCCGCCCTCGAAGATGGCCATGCAGGAGTTGGTTGTGCCGAGGTCTATTCCTATCGCCTTAGCCATCTTTCATTCCTCCTTTTTCTATGAAATCTTTCTCGCCTCATCCCCTTCGTATTATCCAACTGGTCCATCTGACCAGTATAGAGCTCCGAAGGGAGGATTGAGGCGTTGAGCGCCCGGATGTCGAGAGCGCCCTCCCTATCGTCCTTATGAAATCGGGCACACATATCGGTTTAGGCACGAACGCGTAGGCACCCGCTTCCAACAGGTCGAGCAGATTATTGTGATTCATCTCCGAGGCGCTCATGATTATAACGGGTATGCCCGGCATGATCCCTTTGATGACTTTGAGGACCTGTAGCCCGTTCATGTCGGGCAGATTGTAATCGACCACAGCTAAATCCACGACGCCTTGGCGGACGATCTCCATGGCCGTTCTGCCGTCCACAGCAGGCACAGCCTCATATCCCGCCCTCTGAAGGTTCTGCATGATCACATCAAGCGAGTTGATATCGTCATCTACGATCAGCACCACCGCTCTTCCCTCCTTCATCGTCACCACCTCTCCTCAATGGCCAAGACGCCGGTTCGGATGGAGTGAGGAGCAATATGCATGCCAGGTGAGTGGGAAGAGATGAAATACGATGTATGGCGGTCGAAAAAGGGGACCTGCGTCTGCTACTGTCATTATGACATAAAAAGTGGATAAAGCATATGCCGATTTGGCATCATCGACCTTTTATCCTGAACTCCAGCCCCGGTATGGGGTATCCTCTGGGATACCCCTCCTCCAGGGCGAGCAGGGCGAAAGCGGTGTCCGAGATAGGGGATTCAAACCTCCAGAAGCCATCTTGACTTTGAAGCGATTTCAGCTTCGAGAAAAGCTCGTTAAACCATCTGTGCTGAACGCCGTGGGAGTCGAGAACAGTGAAATTTCCCAGCGATTTCAGGCTTTTGGACATGAAGTAGTAATAGGGCCCCACCTCCTTATACCCCAGTCCGGGATTGACGTCGAAATTGAAGTTGTCCATCACCCATTTGAAGGCGGCTCTGACGGGCATATCATACGGTTTGAAACCGCAGTAGAGATATCCCAGCAATCCGGCATACGTGGCGCTGCCGTAGGGAATCGGCCTGTTCCTATCATCTACGCCGGCGAGACTGGTTGAAGGTGAGGTGATGAAACCGCCGCTGTTAACGCTCGCCCACGGCTGATCGTTCACCTCATCGTAATACTGACAACGTTCCAGAAATTTGGCAGCTTTGTTCCAGACCGGATCATCAGGGGCGATCTTCCCTTCTCTCATCGCCATAAGCGCGAAGATGGTCGCGTAGATATCGCCGAATCCGCCGTAATTGGGGTCATTCGGCGATATCCCCTCCCCTTCGTCCATCTGAGCTTGTATGAGAAACTTCAGACCTCCTCTCACAAGATCGCTGTATCTCGGATCGTTCAACCGGATGAGGGCGAGGATGGCCATAGCTTTCTGTGCGACATCCCCCCATAACCCCGTTTTACCCCTTATCGGCGCTGAAAGGTTGAGATTTCGAGCTATATACTCCGCGCTGTCGGATATATACCTCGGGATAAAACCATCTTTGAAGGAAGGCTGTTTCATCAGGGCCATCATCGCCAGGGAGGTTACGCCCAATCCGCCGGGATATGATCCGTCATCGTTGCACTTGCCCCTGAGCCATTGTGCCCCTTTCCGAATGCTCTCCTTAACCTGTACCCTCAGCCTTCTGATCGAAGCGACCAGGTTTCGTTCCTCCTTGGTCAATATGGACATATCCGGTTCCTTGAGCTCTTTCCCCTTTTTCCCTTTTTGATCTCCTCCACATCCCAGGGATGCAACGAGAAAAGCTATCATTATGATGATACAGAGCCATCGTCTCATCGGCTATCCTCTTTTAATCTGAAGGTTATCGGCACCTCTAGGGTAAGACTTCGTTCGATCGTGTATGATTTGAGAGGGGGAAAAGGTGCGGCGCGCTTTATCGTCATAACCGCCGCCCGATCCAGAACTGGATATCCGGATGAGCTTATAACCCTCACATCGCTGAGGGTTCCATCGAAGTTGATGGTGAACGAGACCACCGCCGTGCCCTCATATCCGGCCCGACGGGCTTCAGGAGGATACCGTTTGGCCGATTCGAGCTTGCGACGGATGATCTGGATCAGATCCTCCATGCTGCCCAGCGGGATCTGAGGGGATGAGGAGGATGAGAGGAAGGATTGAAGTCCCGGCGACTCCGGTTTGATCTCCGGAATCAGATCCGGTTCGGGTCGGCTTGAAGGCGCTGTAAACCGTATGGCGCGGTCGAATCTGACGCCATTCACGGGCTCCATCACAAGGATATCGCCTACAAACGGTCTGCCTTGATCTTCCTCAGGGGGGATCAGCCCGGTTTCCCTCGCTGATAATCCGATATCCGCATATGTCCGCGGCAGATCAACGTGACGGGCTATTCTCATCTTATGCCCTAAGCCCACTGTGGACGGAGGTGCGGGAGAGACGGGCTCTTTATGCATAAACGGACGGGGAGCTTTCTGTCTCTCCCGAGTTACCATCTCGATGGAGATGGCATCCTCGCTGATCTCCTGGTTTTTCCCCGATATCACGAGATATCCTATGGCCGCCAGAAAAAGGTGGAGGACGAGTGATATGGTCAGTGAGAAGAGGGTGTTTTTTGATCGTTCAATGGACATCTGCCGTCACAGCCTCCTTAAGCCCCTCCTTCTCCTCAGAGGCCTCTCTCAGGTATCCCGCCGCCTCCTCAGGCGGTGTCGGATTTATGTAGAATCCCGTTCCCCATTCAAAGCCGGCCATCTTCGTCAGCCGGGGCATTATCTCGATATGCCAGTGATAATATTCCAGATCGTCCGGCTCCCGACAGGGAGTCGTATGAAGTATGTAATTATACGGCGGATAATTCAGGGTGATTTCCAGCTTCCTTATGGTCGATTGGAGCACAATAGCGAGCTCTTCTATCAGCTCATCGTCGATATGTTCGTATTTGGTCATATGTTTACGGGGGAGTATCCAGGTCTCAAACGGAAACCTGGAGGCATATGGCTCGAAGGAGATGAAGTTATCCGAAACCTCGACCAATCTGATCTCATCCTTCAGCTCCTGTCTGATCATATCGCAGAAGACGCACCTCTCCTTGTAGGAGTAATATCTCTTCGATCCGTTGAGCTCCTCGACCACGCGCTTGGGCACGATCGGAGTAGCAATGAGTTGGGAATGGGGATGCTCCAGTGAAGCTCCCGCCGCCTCTCCATAGTTCTTGAATATCATCATGTATTTAAGCCTTTTATCTCCCGTGAGATCTATGATCCTCTCCTTATAGGCCTTAAGGGTGTTGACGACGAAGATCTTATCCATGGTTCCCATAGTGGAGTTGTGTTCTGGAGTTTCGATTATCACCTCATGAGCGCCGATCCCGCTCATCTTATCATACATACCTTCGCCCACCTTCTCCAGCTCGCCTTCAATCCTCAGGGCGGGAAATTTATTGCTGACGACCCTTGTCAGCCATCCCGGCGTATTCGGTTCCGTTCCGGGCTTTCTGTAAGCCAGGATCTCAGGCGGTGTGATCTCCTCGTTCCCATAACAGAAGGGGCAAAATCCCCCCCGCCTTTTGGGCTGGGCGGATCCGAAATCAGATGGCCTCTTTCCGCGTTCGGTGGAGATGATAACCCACCTATCGATTATCGGATCTCTTCTTAGCTCCGGCATACCTCTAACCTCCTTAAAGGGCGGAATCGGTCGCTCGCCTCTGAAACCATATGGTAACTTATCCGCGATTCTTCTGTCAACTTCATCATGGGACGGACAGAAATTCCCCAGCTTTCTGCGGAGGCTCGTCGCATCCCCCGTTGACTTAGAATCCCAATTGTGGTATTAGTTAACTTCAGGGAGGAGTGATAATCAACTCATATCGGGGTGAGAATATGGGAGTAGAGGAGATAATATCGAAGATGAGCCTGAAGGAGAAGATAGCTCAACTCGGCTCGATCTCGGTGAGGGATCTCATGGAAGGAGGCAGATTTTCGCCCGAAAAGGCCCGCAGACTCATACCCGATGGCATAGGTCAGATAACGCGTGTGGCAGGATGGTCAAAGCTATCGCCCAAAGAGGCTGCCGAATTGGCAAACGATATTCAAAAGTTCCTTAAGGAGGAGACAAGACTCGGGATACCGGCCATAGTTCACGAGGAGTGTCTGAGCGGGTTCATGGCCGACAAGGCCACGACATATCCCCAGGCGATAGGGCTCGCAAGCACATGGGAACCCGATTTGATCCGGCGCATGACATCGGCTATACGCAGAGAGATGCGTGCGGTGGGCGCCCATCAGGGTCTCTCACCCGTGCTGGATGTGCTAAGGGACCCGAGATGGGGCAGGGTCGAGGAGACCTTGGGCGAAGATCACTACCTGGTAGCGTGTATGGGCGTCGCCTATGTGATGGGATTACAGGGCGATGATCTCAGACAGGGCGTGATAGCGACCGTTAAACACTTCGCCGCCCATGGCTTTCCCGAGGGCGGTAGGAACTGGGCGCCCGTGCATATGGGGATGCGAGAGTTCAGGGAGATCTTCCTCTTCCCGTTCGAGGCCGCCGTCAGAGCGGCGAAGGTTAAGTCGGTCATGAACGCATACCATGACCTCGACGGCGTGCCTTGTGCGGCGTCCAGAGAGCTCCTGACCGACATACTGAGAGGAGAATGGGGATTCGATGGGATCGTCGTCTCGGACTACGGCGCGATAGATATGCTCCGTACCGCACATCATACGGCCGCCGATAAAAAGGAGGCAGCCCTTCAGGCCCTGGAGGCGGGAATCGACGTGGAGCTTCCGGGGATAAACTGCTACGGCGAACCTCTGCTTCAGGCCGTTGAAGAGGGACTTGTATCCGAATCCCTGATAGATGAGGCCGTCAGAAGGGTGCTGAAGGTTAAGATGGAGCTCGGTCTTTTCGATAACCCCTTCGTCAGCCCGGATGACGCCCCCGCTATCTTCGACTGCGATGAGCACCGATCGCTGGCTCTGGAGATCGCACGTAAATCCATCGTCCTGCTTAAAAACGATGATGGGCTTCTGCCACTTAAGAAGGATCTCGGCTCGGTAGCCGTCATAGGGCCCAACGCTGATAGCGCCAGAAACATGCTCGGCGATTACACCTATACGGCCCATCTCTCCCTGGGTGAGTCGGCCGTGCCGATAGTAACGGTGCTGGAGGGGATCAAGGCCAAGGTATCGGAGGGGACCGTCGTCCGATATGCCAAAGGATGCGAGGTCTTCGGTGGGACGAAGGATGGATTCCCGGAAGCGATCGAGGCGGCCAAAAATTCCGATGTCGTGATCCTAGTGTTGGGCGGGAAATCCGGTCTTTCGGGCACCGATACGTGTGGCGAATTCCGGGACAGAGCCGATCTCGGTCTGCCAGGATATCAGCGCGAGCTCGCCGAGGCTATACTCAGTGTGGGAAAACCGGTGGTCGTGGTCTTCATAAACGGTAGGCCGTTTTCCGAGGAATGGATCGCGGAGAACGCCGGGGCGATCCTGGAGGCATGGCTGCCGGGTGAGGAAGGAGGAAACGCCGTGGCAGACGTGCTGTTCGGCGATTATAACCCCGCGGGCAGATTGCCCATCTCCGTGCCCCGTACGGTCGGCCAGATCCCCATCAATTATAACCGCAAGCCGGCCTCACATAGGGATTACGTCTTCACCAAGGGCACACCCCTCTTCCCCTTCGGGCATGGACTGAGCTACACCACCTTCGAATACAGCAATCTGGAGATAAACCCCGATAAGATCGGACCGGCAGGGCAGGTCACTATAGGTCTCAAGGTTAAAAACACCGGAGATCGTGAGGGGGATGAGGTGGTGCAGCTCTACATCCGCGATGTGGTGGCGAGCGTCACGAGGCCGGTCAAGGAGCTTAAGGGCTTTAAGAGGATGACGCTGAAACCCGGCGAGGAGAAAAAGGTTACCTTTAAGCTCTCAGCCGATCAACTGGCCTTCTACGATAAATCCGTCAAGCTCGTCGTCGAGCCCGGGACGTTCGAGGTGATGGTCGGGAGCTCCTCTGAGAACATAAGGCTTAAAGGCAGCTTCCAAATCGTCGGCGAAAGGCGGGAGGTCGTCTCGCCGAGGACGGTCTTCACCGAGATCGAGGTCACTTAAGCGATGAGGTTTCCTCTGAGATCGCTTTACGTACTGACCGATCCGAACCTGTCTCGTGGCAGAAGCCATGTGGAGGTAATCCGCGAGGCGATAGCAGGTGGGGCGGAGATCGTGCAGCTCAGGGATAAATCCGCCTCGACGAGAGAGCTCGTTCAAATCGGCGAGACATTGAGACGGATCACACATGAGGCGGAAGTGGTCTTTATAGTCAACGATAGGGTTGACGTGGCGTTGGCCGTCGAGGCAGACGGGGTACATCTGGGTGCTGAGGATATGCCGATAGGACACGCTCGCAGGCTGATGGGCAGGAGGATCGTGGGCGCATCGGTGGATAACGAGGAGGAGGCGATCAGGGCCGTCGAGGAGGGTGCGGACTACGTCGCCATCGGCCCGATATTTCCCACCACGACAAAGCCGGACGCGGGGCCGGTCGCCGGCGTGGATATGATCCGTAGGGTGAAGGAGGCCGTGGATGTGCCTGTGGTTGCGATAGGTGGGATAAACTCGCTTAACGTCAGACAGGTCATAGAGGCGGGGGCGGATAGCATCGCCGTTATCTCAGCGGTCGTGTCCGCCCTCGATGTCCGTCGGGCGGCCAAAGTTCTCACTGAGATCATAAAAACTCATCGCTCATATTACCGCTGAGTTTAGCAGAGATTCTTATTATAGGTCATTTACATTTGTCGTCATTTATGGTCATTTTCAATGACGGCGAAGCCAAATGACCTAATGACAGCAAATGACGGTCGAGCTGTGGACGGTGGACAATTGGCCATAGATGGATATTACACTCAAGGAAAGTAAGAGCAATCTCGTTTAAGTGAGTGAGGAGATCAGATGAGGTTGGGAATCGATTTTTCGGCCTATACTACCAAAGAGCTCATAGCCACCTTCATCACCCTCGCCGTCATCTACACCGTGCTCATTTTGCTGCGCAGATACCTCTTCTCGAAGATAACCGATCCCAAAAAACGGTATGCCGCGAACAAGATCGCCTTCTACGGAGCAACCTTCCTGTCGGTCATCGTGCTGACGTTGATCTGGTTGAGCTCCCTATCGAACGCCGCCGTTTTCATAAGCGCTGTGAGCGGGGGCGGCGTTCTGGCCCTTCACCAGACGATCCTCAACATGGCGGGATGGTTGATCATCATGATCAGACGCCCCTACAGACCTGGCGATAGGGTGCAGATCGGCCAGATCAAGGGGGATGTCGTGGACGTGAGCCTCTTTTGGACGACACTGCTTGAGGTCGGCGAGTGGGTTGAGGCCGAGCAGAGCACCGGTCGTCTCGTCACCTGTCCGAACAGTACCATCTTCACACAGAACGTCTTCAACTACACCAAGGGATTCAACTTCATATGGAACGAGATATCCCTCGTCGTCACATTTGAAAGCAACTGGAAGGCGGCGAGACAGATCATCACCGATATCGCGTACAAGAACTTCAACGAGGAGGTTAAAGAACGGGTTCAGCGGCAGATTCACGCGATGAGCAAGCGGTATATGATCTACTATCGATATCTCACGCCGATAGTTTACGTCACGATATCCGATTATGGCGTGAAGCTGACCCTCAGATATCTGACCGAGGTTCACAAACGCCGCTCATCTGAGGTCGAGATCTCGACGCAGATACTTGACGCTTTTTCCGAGAGGGATGACGTGGAGCTGGCATATCCGACCTACAGGATCTACAGGCGTTCGGAGGAATCGGTCTAGAACCAACTGTAGATGGGTATTCTAAAGGCCAGTCCCATAAGCGCCCAGAAACATCCCATCACCGTCTCGTCCAGGACCAATCCGGCGAAGAGGAGGGCAAAGATCAGGTTCATCGGCGCCGCCAGGATGGTGCAGAACTTCGCGAAAGCTTCGAGAGAATAGTGTTGGAATTTTGAGAAGTCCTGGCTTACCCTTGCCTCATGGCAACAGCGAAAGTATAATTTATTCGTGTACTCGCATGGATTCTAAAGGAGGAGAGAATGGACTTGAATGAAAGGGCTATAGCGCAGTATGATACCGAAAACATGCTTGAGCTGCTTGTTGGGTTTCCCAATCAGTGTCGTGAGGCATATCGAATAGGATTAAGCGTCGATCTACCGAAAAGTTACAGATACGCTCAGAATATCGTCATATCAGGTATGGGCGGTTCTGCGATAGGCGGAGATCTGATCCGTTGCGTTCTGAATCGATACACCGTCGTGCCGATAATCGTCAACAGACATTACTCGATACCCGAGTTCGTAAACGAGAAAACGCTGTTTGTCAGTTCAAGTTACTCGGGGAATACCGAGGAAAGCATTGAGGCGTTTCGTGATGCGATAGAGGCAGAGGCGATGTGCATGGCGATAACGAGCAACGGTGAGTTAGAGAGGCTTGCCGTTGACTACTATATCCCCACTATTAAAATACCCTCCGGAATGCCGCCCAGATGTGCCTTGGGATATACCTTCATTCCCGTCCTGACAGCAATCTGTCGCCTTGGATTCGCCCCGAACTTCAATCTCAAATATGAGCTGGATGAGGCGATCTCGATACTGGAGGGTATGTCGCAGGAGCTGAGCCCCCAAAATCCAGATAATCTCTCTATTCAGATCGCCCGAAGGATCTACGGTAAGATACCCATCTTTTACGCCTCCCAGGATCTTGAGGCTGTTTATGTCAGATGGAAGGGGCAAATGAGTGAAAACAGCAAGTCGCTTGCCTATGGTAACTGCTTCCCGGAGATGAATCACAACGAGATCGAGGGATGGAGGCATCCCGCCGGGCTTCTGGGTAAGCTTCATGTGATCCTGCTGCGTGATAGATTTGACCATGAACGCGTTCAGAGGAGAATGGATATCACTAAAGAGCTTATCGAGGGATACCCGGACGGAATAAGTGAGGTATTCTCAAGGGGAGAGGGGATTTTGGCTCGATTGCTTTCGCTGATATACATCGGCGACTTCGTCAGCTTCTATCTTGCCGTTTTGAATGAGGAAAATCCTACACCTGTTGAAAGGATCGGGGTTCTCAAATCGCGCCTGATCGAATAAAGCCTTTCAATGATCCAGAGGTGATGGGAGATGCCCGAAAGGTTTATTACAGTTGCGACCTTCGATAATCCCTTTAAGGCTCATCTAGCTAAATCCAGACTGGAATCAAGTGGGATAGAGTGTTTCCTCTCTGACGAATTCATCGTCACCGTTAACTGGCTCTATTCGAACGCCGTTGGAGGAGTTAAGCTACAGGTGAGGGAGTCCGATCTGGAAAGAGCCTCGGAGATCCTCAGCATGGGGCCATCCGATGTCGAGGTTTCAGATTGGGAGGAGCTAGATGAGGGTCCCATGCGGCCCCGATGCCCTAGATGTAATTCCGCCAACGTCCATTATGAGAGATACTCGCGCCGGTTTATGTATCTTTCGTGGTTATTCCTAGGTATACCGTTCCTACTCCTTAAAAGAAAATGGAGATGTGATGAGTGCGGATATCGATGGAGGATGTAATTATGTGATGATCCGACTTGAGCTTTGACAGCATGTTCTTCGAATAGTAAAATTCAAAGTGTGGGTTTTACAGGATGGAGTTAAGGGGGTGGAGTTGAAGGAAGAGGCCCATCATTACGAACGAGTTTCCTTCCGGTCGGCGCTCATAGCGATCTTGATTATACCCTTTAACAGCTACTGGATTCTGTATCTGAGTTATGTCTTCGATTCAAACAGGCCCACCAGCATAGCACTTCTTTTCAACGTCATATTCATCATGCTTATCCTCATAGCGCTCAATTCGCTGATCAGGAGGATTATACCCCGCGGGGCGCTGAGTCAGGTGGAGCTTCTGACGATATACGCCATGCTCTGTCAGGCCTCGGCTTTCGCTGGGCGAGATATGATCCAAGTGTTGGTGCCGCTTCTGGGGAACGGATTCTGGTATGCGAGGCCTGAAAACGAATGGGCGGAGCTGTTTCATAGTTACCTGCCCAAATGGCTGGTGGTGCCGGATAGGAAGATACTGCGCGGGTTTTACGAGGGGAACTCCTCGCTATACGAGGCGGGTCACTGGCGGCCGTGGGTGAGACCGCTGGCCATATGGACGGGGTTTATCGGGGTGATGAGCTTCACGATGCTGTGTTTGAGCGTGATACTGAGAAAGCGGTGGAGCGAACATGAGAAATTAACCTATCCGATCGTGCGTCTTCCACTTGAGATGACGAAGGAGAGGTCGGATTTGAACCTGTTCCGTAATAGATTGATGTGGCTGGGATTTGGCATAGCTTCCGCCATAAACGCTATAAGCGAACTGGGTCAGATCTTCCCGCAGATGCCGTTTCTGCCCCTATACAAGGAGGTTCACTTCTCAGAGAAGCCCTGGAATGCGATGAACAGCCCAGGGCTGGGGTTTTCCCTCTTCCCCTTCGCTATAGGGCTGGGATATTTCATACCGCTCGATCTCGCCTTTTCGTGCTGGTTCTTCCATCTGTTCTGGCATTTTGAAAGGGTCCTGGGGAGCGCCATGGGATGGCGGGCGGTGGGTTTTCCGTTTCGCACGGCACAGCTGCAGGGAACATGGATCGGCCTTTTCATATTCGCCATATGGAGCGGCAGGCGATATTTCCTCTCCGTTTTCCGATCGGCCTTCGGCAGGGAAAAGAGGATCGACGATACCGGAGAGGCGATGAGGTACAGGATGGCGGTTTGGGGGGCGATTCTGGGCTCAACCTTCATGATCATATTTGGATGGAGGATGGGGATGTCGTTGTGGTTCGCTCTGCTCTTCTTCGGGATATATCTCGCCATGTCGATCACGGTCACCCGCGTCAGAGCCGAGCTCGGTCCGCCCGCGCATGATTTCTATAACGCCGGTCCTGATACCATCCTGACCTCCTTCTTGGGCACACGACGAATCGGAAAGGAAAGCCTGAGTGCGATGACGCTCTTCTTCTGGATAAACCACCTATCCTATCGGGCCCATCCCATGCCCCATCAACTGGAGGCGCTGTGGCTCGCAAGACAGACCAAGGTCAACGCCCGAAGGCTGGCGTTCTTCCTGATCTTGGGAGCTCTTCTCGGTACGATCACGGCGGCGTGGGGTCATCTGCACATATCATATCACCTCGGGCTGGATCTGTGCAGGTCATGGTATGCAAGGGCCGCCTATAACCGTCTGGCATCGTGGATGTATAATCCTACAGGACCGAATAAAAACAACATCATCTTCACGGGAGTCGGATTTTTCTTCACCGTATCCCTTCTGAACCTGCGGAAGAGGTTTCTGTGGTTTCCGCTTCATCCGGTCGGATATGTCGTCTCGAGCTGGTGGACGTTTACGGGATTATGGTTTCCGATCCTCATAGCCTGGTTATCCAAGCGGTTCATCCTCAGCTATGGCGGAGCAAAGGGATACAGACGAGCGATGCCCTTCTTTTTAGGTTTGATAATGGGCGATGCCATGACAGCATCCATTTTCAGCATCATAAGCTCGGCCATGGGGATCAGAGTGGTGTATCTCAGATGGTGATTCACCGACTCCAACCCGTCTTGATCTTACCCCACATCAGGGTGAGCTTCCCCTTTGAGGTGACAGGGGTGAATCCCGTCATATATTCCCCGATCTCATCCTCTGAGAACGGACGATTGGCGACGATCACCTCGTCTATTATCCCCTTAAACCGGCCGTGCCTTGCATCCGGTTTGGCTCCGTCCGACTCGGCTCCGACGTAAAGGTTAGCGGTGTTTATGTCTATTTTCCCCGGCCAATTTCCCTCCGCCACCTGTTTGCCGTCGCGGTATAACCGTATCTTTTTGCCATCATAGGTAACCGCCGCATGCACCCACTTATTGAGAGGGAGCGGATCTGAATCGGCGATTCTGTGGTAAGTGCCGGAGATCCGCATTTCGGAGTCCAGCTTCTCCGGTACAGCGTTCTCCCAGCCGCTGACTTCCAGACAGTACGCGCCACCCTGCTTCTTGGATATGATCGTCTCGCCCAGGTTTCCAAGCAGTATCTCAGGCTTGAAGATCCACGCCATCAGCGTTATCCCGTCGGAGATATCTAAAGTGGGGTTGGCAGGCACTTCGACATAGGCGTTCTTGCCGTCAAACTCCAACGCCTTGCCATATTTACCGTCTACCGCCTTAGCACCATGGATCGTTCCATCGTTTCCGTTGCCCGAGAGGTCAGGGACCTTATCGCCCTCGATCTTATCGAAGGAGAAATAGATCACGATGGAAGGATCTAGGTCGCCTATCGCCATCGGACTCGTCAGGAGCATCACACCGAGAATTAAAACGATCCAAGATTCTCTCATTCGGATAACCTCCTTGTGTGATATTCGGTGTCATCTTAACACAAGCTCGAACCCCTGTCAAGTGAGGAAAACGGAGCGGTTACCTGGGCAATCTCTCGCGCAGCGATATCTTCCTCTCATCGGTTCCAACATGTCTCAGTAGTTCGAGGTAAGCGTCGTGAAGCCGTTTCGCCTCCTCCATCCGCTCGGGATAGAGATTATGCCCTTGAGCCGGATCGTCCTCGATGTTGTAAAGCTCCGCCGGATAATCCGGTCCCCTGTAATGAAGCGTCCAGATGCCGTCCGTTATGCTGGAGCAGACCGGTCTTTTGGGGTTATCGGACAGCCCGGGCGATGTGACGGCGATGATCTGTGAGGTGGAAATTCATCTCTTCCCTCCGGTATCTTTAGCCATATTCAATCGCATTATAGCATCAACGGTTATCGCGGCTCAAGCTTTAACGATCCGGGCTGCTTGATTTCACCTGGGTTTTAGCGTATACTAGTAACCAGCTCTTGACATACAATCCATCTCGATGCTAGAATTCACTTAGATTTTCCAATTCCTCTTCGGAGGCGAACCGTGAAGAAGTTCTACATCATCGAGGCCATCGTCTTAGCTGCCTTTGTCCTGGGGATTTTCATCGGGCGAGCTATGATGAGCGAGGACAGATATTTTCGTAACTATTATGACGACGCTGCCAAAGCCTATCAGAAAGCGGTCAAACTTGATACCCCTCCGGTCAGCTCCGATGAGCCCAAACGGCTCAAGAAGGTGCTCGGCCTTTATAGAAAGGTGTTTGAGAAATACAGGGATAGCTCCGTTGCCGATGACGCCCTCTTCACTCTTGCCTCTAGAATCCCTCCCGGCGATGAGGATGCCTTCATCCTTTTCAGGAAGCTCATAAGGGAATATCCGGATAGCGACTATGTGGATGACGCCCTCTACGCCATAGGTATGGGCCATTTCAAGAAGAAGAATTACGACAGGGCGATGAGGGTCTTCTCACAGCTTATCGAGCAATATCCCACCAGCCCGCTCGTGGATGAGTCGAAGTTCAACAGGGCGATGTGTTACTATGGACTGCAGGATTGGAAGAGGGCGATGGAGGAGTTCACGAAATTCGAGGAGGAGTACCGCAGCAGCGAGCTTATGCCGGCCGTGAGGTTCTACATAGGCATGATATACTATAACGAGCAGGATTATGATAAGGCGCTTGTGGAGTTCAAAAACCTGGTTGACCTCGCCAACGAGAAATATTCCCCCAAGGCGCTCTTTCAGATAGGACTCATACATTTCAACAGGAAGGAGTATGAGGACGCCATAGAATCCTTCAGAGAAGTGGTCGAGAGATATCCGAACGATGAGATGGCGGAGGAGGCTCAGTTCAATATAGCCTGGACATACGACGTGGAGGGCAAGAGAGAGGAAGCCTTAAAGGAGTTTCAAAATCTCCTGCAGAAATACCCAAGCACGAAGTTCCTCAGCACCGCCTACAAGGTGATGGCGCGGATCTATGTGAATCTGGGACAGACGGAAAAGGCGGTGGAGATGTATCGAAAGATCGCCGAGAATAAATCCCTCGATTACGATACCCGCCGCAGCGCACAATATGCCATAGGTAGGATCTACGAGAAGAAAGGCGATTACGTCAAGGCTATTCAGGAGTATGAGAGACTGCTCAAAGACTTCCCCGAGCCGCATTCCGAACCGGCTCACCCGTCAAACGAGATAGACGAGGGTTATATAAATAGGTTGAAGGATAAGATATCACAGCCAGGATGAGGGGGATAAGGATGGACGAGAGGAAAAGGATTCTGGTGATAGACGATGAGCTCAGCATAAGGAAACTGTTGAAGATGGAGCTCGAGGAGGAGGGATATGAGGTGGTCGTGGCGGAGGACGGGATTGACGCGCTGGATAAGCTCTCCAAGGAGAGGTTCGACCTCATAACCCTTGATATCCGTATGCCTAATATGGATGGGATAGAATTCCTGACCAGGGTCAGGGAGAAGGACAAGAAAGTGCCGATCATCATCTGTACCGCATACGGAACCCATAAGCGGGATCTTGTGGTGTGGGGCGCGGATGACTATGTGATAAAGTCGGGCGATCTGACGGAGCTGAAGGAGAGGATCAAAGCCCGCCTTGAGGGGGGAGGAGGATGATCTGGATATCCTTACTCTTAAGCTACCTCATCGGAGCGATCCCCTTCGGGCTGATAATCGCAAAAGGCTGGAAGAGAGTGGATGTTCGGAGATACGGCAGCGGAAACATAGGCTTCACCAACGTGCTCCGGGTGGCCGGTCCCGGACCGGGGTTCGCTACGTTGGTTTTGGACGTCCTAAAGGCTTATATCTCAGCGAGATTCGTATCGAGGCTGGGAGGTGAAGTCCCATATCTCACAGCAGCCTGTGGTGTGGCAGCCATCATCGGCCACAACTGGACCGTCTATCTGAAGTTTAAGGGGGGAAAAGGCATAGCGGCGACCATCGGCGCATTCCTTGCCCTTGACCCGATGTTGACCCTCCTGGGATTGGGCGTTTGGGCTGTGACGGTGGGATTGACCAGATACGTCTCGCTCGGCTCCATCCTCTTCGTCTGCAGTCTCCCCGTGTGGGTCGCCATCTTCGGGGCGGTGGAGGGATGGTCGAATCGATATACCTATATGATCATGGCCGCCGGGGCGATAGCCGTCATGGGCCTTATCAGACACATAGGCAACATAAAAAGGCTTATAAACGGCACGGAGAGAAAGCTGGGCGAAAGGGTTCAAACCTCTTAGAGTAGATCCCGCCTGTTACAAGTTTTTGCCCCCCTGATAGATAGGAGGTAGTGGAAGAATGGAGGAAACCACGGAGGAAAGAACAGCAAGGCTTGAGGGGATAATGGAACAGATCAACCAGAGGTTGAACCATATAGAGGTGGAGATAAGCGATCTACGCAACGCTGTGAAGTCCGAGACGGATACGCTGAGAGGAGAGACTGTCGGTCTGAGATCCGAGATGAGCGACATGCGGGCAGAGATGCATACTAGAATCGACGGGCTGAGATCGGAAATGTTAGGTGAGATAACCGGTCTGAGATCTGAGATGAGCGACATGCGAGCGGAGATGCATACTAGAATCGACGGGCTGAGATCAGAGATGCTGGGTGAGATAACCGGTCTGAGATCCGAGATGAGCGACATGCGGGCAGAGATGCATACTAGGATTGATGGGCTGAGATCGGAAATGGAATCTAGGATGGACAAGCTGAGGTCAGAGATAATGAGCGAGATAGAAAAACTGAGGCTCGATATGCAGGGGGAGATAACCGGGTTGAGATCTGAAATAGGTGAGCTAAAATCTGAGATACATAAGAACTTCAGATGGCTTGTGGGGATAATTATCGGCGTGTTGTTCCCGATGTGGGTCACCATCATATTGACCATACTCTTCAAAAGGTGACCCATCCCGGAAAGAATATAGAGGAAAGGAGAGGCAATGATGAATTTAACCAAAGAGGAGATAGCGAAGCTACAAAAGCCCAAAGACGATAGGATAGCGGTGCTCCGCGAGGAGCTCAAGGGTCAGATAGATTTCTCCGGCATGTCCGTGGGAGAGATTAAAAAGGGCGAACAGTATGAGGAGGCGATCAGGGTAACGGAAAACCTGAAGATAACGGCCGGGATATGGTACCTCGCCGTTCCGGACCCTCAAAACGATGCCCTTCGCGACAGGTTCGGCCTCTCATATGTGGAAGGGGGAATGTCTCCTGAGGTGGCCTTCGAGTTCCTATACCGCCTGGGGGTGCGCGGCATCTCCTTCCATTACCCGGGCGAGCTGGGCGAGGATAATCACGCCAAAATCAACGAGATGCTTTCAGAGAGGGGCATGTATATAGCCTCCATAGCGGCCAACACCTTCTCATACCCCATCTTCAGCGCCGGCGGGCCGTCCAATAACGATCCCCGCATCCGCGAGATAGCGCTTCTGATGAACATGAGGGCACAGGAGCTGGGCAAAAGGTACGGATGCAGGTTCCAGACCGATTGGGCTGGCAGGGATGCCTTGGCTGGACACTTTATCCACGCCGCCTCCGAAAAGTGGAGATGGACCCGGCAGATCTACGCCACCAACCTCATATCGGTCAACGGCGAGGTGGGATATGCGATCGAGTTCAAGCCCTACGACCCGGGTGAGAGGGCGGTCATACCGGATGTTAACGCCGCTCTGAGGATGTGTATGGAGGTCGAGGAGGAGGTGCGTCAGACGCTGATCCACGCCTACGGTGAAGAGGAAGGCGAGATGCTCTTCGAGTCAAATTACAGGGGAAAGATGGGCGTGAACATAGAGGACGCCCACGTCTACCT
Organism: Candidatus Poribacteria bacterium; assembly: GCA_021162805.1. Classification (NCBI taxonomy): domain Bacteria; phylum Candidatus Poribacteria; species Candidatus Poribacteria bacterium. The sequence continues at coordinate 54,941 of JAGGXZ010000003.1, read as the reverse complement.
CCTCGGCGGGCATCAGACGGTGGCCGATGCGGTGGATCTCTGTCTGGAAGCGGGAAGGCTTTTCCTGCGCCATCCGAACGATTCGCTGGGGAAAATCGATACGGACGATATCTTCGGCAAGTATCATCCGCTCGACGCCCTCGAGGCGTGCTACTACGAGGTATCAAAAGGATATGACGGGGCATATGAGCCCGATATCTTCCCGAAGGACGACGACAGGCTCAGAGCCTTTATAGCCTCGATCAATCAGATAAGCAAATATCGAACCTACGCCCGGATCTTGATGGAGGAGCCGTGGGCTAAGAGGTTGGAGGAGGCCAAAAAATCGGGCAAACCGAGCAAAGTGTATGAATTGCTGGACGATCTGCTCACGATGAAACTGGATTACCCCAAGATCCCGCTGGACCTGGCCGATAGATTCAGGAGGGATGTGCTATGATTTATCTGAAAGGGTTGACGAATCTCTGAAAAATAAGGATCGGCTATGGATGGGATACGATAACCTATATGAAGCAGCATGATCGCCAGATCCGTCAGGTCGTTTCGTATCTAACCGGAGGGAACATTAAAATCAATGAAAAGAGGGACAAGGACCAGCTCATTCGGCTCACCGGGTAGGATAAATCACGATTCCACACCGTTTTACACAAGTAAGTTATATGAGGGACTCCCCAGAGAACAAAAGGTTAAATATGAGGAAAATCCGCTCCCCCAGGAGGTCTTAAACAAAATCTTCCGTAAATCCTCCGAAGAAATGGAGGAGCTACCGGATAATAGTGTGCATTTGATGGTAACCTCACCACCCTATAATGTGGGGAAGGAATACGATAGGGATTTTACGCTTAAAGAATATCTGGAATTCTTAAAAAGGGTTTGGAGGGAAGTTTACAGGGTTCTCGTTCCTGGTGGAAGAGCATGTATAAACATCGCTAACCTCGGCAGAAAGCCATATATTCCTTTGCATGCCTTCGTTATAGAAGACATGCTCGACATCGGCTTCCTTATGAGAGGAGAGGTTATCTGGAACAAAGCATCTTCCGCGAGTTCATCTACCGCATGGGGAAGTTGGTGCTCCGCGGCAAATCCTACGCTCAGGGATGTTCACGAGTATATCCTGATCTTTTCTAAAGGCACTTTTCAGAGGAAAAACCCGAGCAAGAAAAAAGACACGATTTCAAAGGAGGAGTTCCTGGAGTACACGAAGAGTGTATGGACGTTTCCGGCTGTATCCGCAAAGGAAATAGGTCATCCCGCGCCCTTTCCCGTGGAGCTCCCCTACAGATGTATACAACTTTACACATACGAAGGCGATGTCGTGTTAGACCCATTTATGGGAAGCGGCCAAACGGCTATCGCCGCGATAAAAACGGGGAGATATTATGTGGGTTACGATATAGAGGAGGAATATGTGAAATTAGCGGAAAGGAGGATAAGGGAATTTCTAATAGAGTATAAATCGCCTAAGCTATTTGAGGATGGTTCATGATCATAGCGATAACGATCAGACGCAGCTCATAGCCACGTTTAAGCTCTTTTCAAAAAGGGGAGGTTGCCTGAATGAACCATAACTTCTACGGTTCTTTCGTCCTGGTGCTCCACTCACATATCCCCTATGTCCTTCATCACGATCCTATGGAGGAGGAGATGATCCTCGAGGCGACGGCCGAGACGTATATCCCCCTCCTCAACGTTCTTTACAGGCTGGTTGAGGAGGGGATATCGCCGAAGGTCACCCTCACCATATCGCCCGTCCTGGCTGAGCAGTTCGCAAATCCCTACTTTAAGACGAGGTTCGAGGAGTACTGCCTTATGAAGGCCGATTTCGCCCGCAGGGATCAGAGGGAATTCGAGGGGAAAAACGAACACATGCGATATCTGGCTCGAAGGTGGGAGGAGTATTACACGGAGAGGTTACGGGATTTCAACGAGCGATATGGCAGGGATCTGATTCGGGCGCTCAGAGGGCTCCAGGGTGATGGACATGTGGAGCTGATGACGTGTGGCGCCACTCACGCCTATTTCCCCGCCCTATCTCAGGACACGAGCATACAGGCTCAGGTCAAGATGGCGGTCAGATGTCATACCCACCATTTCGGCGAGCCTCCCCGCGGCATATGGCTGCCGGAATGTGGTTACAGGCCAGCCTGTCATTGGAGTCCGCCTCTGACCTCCTATAGCTCCCTACCACCCTATCCCCGAAAGGGGATAGAGTCCTTTTTAAGCGAGAACGATCTGGAATTCTTCGTCGTGGATTACTATCAGCTTATGAGGGCATGGCCGGATGATGTGTGGAAGACACCGCTCGACACCTATTACGTCAGCGGGCCGCAGATACCCAAAAAGCCTGTGACCGTCTTCGTCCGCGATTTTCAGCTCTCCTTCCAGGTGTGGAGCCATGACATGGGATATCCCGGAGACGGGGTATACCTCGACTTCCACAAACGGCATGCCGACGGTAGGCTCAGATATTGGAAGATCACATACAATAAGCTCGACATGGCCTTCAAGGATCTCTACTATCCGGAGGATGCCGAGCGGAAGCTGATGGAACATGCCGGACATTACAAATGGTTGATAACCGAGAGCCTCAAGGCCAACTACTATAACACGGGCCAGGCCAAACTGGTGATGACGGCCTTCGATACGGAGCTGTTCGGTCACTGGTGGTTCGAGGGAGTTCAGTGGCTCTATTACGTCCTGAAATGGGTCCACGCCGATCCCGAGATAAGGGCGGTCACCTGTAGCGAATACATGGACGAAAACCCCGCTTTCAACTGGGTCTGGCTTCCCGAATCCTCGTGGGGAAAGGATTTCGACAACAGCACATGGATGAACAAGGAGGTCGAATGGGTCTGGGAGAGGATCTATCACGCCGAACGGGAGATACAATACCTTGCCAAGGCCTTTTCAGATAGGGATGACCCGACCCTTGGAAGGATCCTCCGGCAGGCGATCAGGGAACTCTTTATACTTCAGGCCTCAGATTGGGAGTTCATGATAACCAACTGGAGCACGAGGAATCTTGCCGAAAAGCGGGTGGTCGAAAGACATGAAGATTTCAAAAGACTCGCCAGGATGGCCTGGGATTACGGAAACGGGAAAGGCCTGAGCGAGTCGGATTGGAGGTTCCTCCAGGAGTGTGAGCTGAGGAACGAGGTGTTTATGGACCCCGAGATAAAGTGGTTCAGGGAGCTGGAATATCCGCCTCAGCTTTGACCCTTTTCGCCGATGAGCCTGAGGAAGTCCTCCTCTGAGAGGATGGAAATTCCGAGCTCCAACGCCCGCCGGTATTTCGATCCGGGGGAGTCGCCCACGATCACGTAGTCAGTCTTTCGACTGACGGATGAGGTGACCCTTCCGCCGAGCCGCTTGATCTTCTCCTCGGCCTCAGAGCGGGTCATACTTGAAAGCGCTCCGGTCAGCACGAAGCTCTTCCCAGCCAAGATCGCCTCTTCCTCCTCGGCCTTTCTCTCCTCTGATGTTTTCACCCCGGCCGCCTTGAGCTTTTCGATCACCCTCTGGTTGCTATCCTGGGCGAAGAACTGGACTATGCTCTCGGCGGTCTTGATCCCTATCTCCGGTATCTCCACGAGCTCCTCGACCTTCGCTTTGGCCAGATCATCCAGGGATCTGTAATTCTGGGCCAGAATCTCGGCCGCTTTCTCGCCAACGAAGGGTATGCCGAGACCGAATATCAGGCGCGAAAGCTCTCTCCCCTTGCTTTCCTCTATCGCCTTAAGGAGATTTTCGGATGACTTTTCGCCCATCCGTTCGAGCTCGACCAGATCCTCCCTCTTCAGGTAGTAGATATCGGCTATGTCTTTGACGAGCCCCTTTTCGACCAGTTGATCGATGAGGGATTTTCCAAGCCCCTCTATATCCATGGCATTTCGTGAGGCGAAATGCTGGATGCGCCGTTTGAGCTGGGCGGGACAGGCGATATTGGTGCATCGGACAGCTACCTCTCCTTCCACCCTGACGACCGGTCCGTTACAGACGGGACATCTTTCGGGCATCCTGAAGATCCTCTCCTCACCGGTGCGTTTTTCGGTGACAACCGCCACCACCTTAGGTATCACGTCGCCGGCTCTCTCCAGTATGACCGTATCACCTATTCTGATGTCCTTTCGCCTGATCTCATCCTCGTTATGTAGAGTCGCGTGAGTTATGGTGGCGCCGGCGAGATTCACCGGCTCCAGAACGGCCACGGGGGTGAGCACCCCGGTTCTTCCCACCTGAACTTTGATCTCGACTATTCTGGTCATCGCCTGGCTGGCTGGGAATTTATATGCGACGGCCCATCTGGGGCTCTTCGCGGTCGATCCCAGCTCGCGCTGTTGTCTGAGCGAGTTGACCTTCACCACAACGCCGTCTATGTCGTAATCTAGCTCCCCGCGTCTCCTCTCCCACTCCCTACAGTATTCGATGACGTCATCTATCGAATCGAAGAGCTTGGTGTGCGGATTGATCCTGAATCCCCACCTGTTCAGGGTTTTGATCGCCTCGAGATGTGTCTGAAACTCCCTGCCCTCCACATAGCTGAGCGTGTAGATGAAGATGTCCAAGGGACGCCGAGCGGTGATCCTGGGGTCAAGTAGTCTCACCGATCCGGCCGCGGCGTTCCTGGTGTTCTTGAAGGGCGGCTCCCCGTTTTTGATCCTCTCCTCGTTCACCTCGTCCAGTTTGCTCTTGGGCATATAGACCTCACCCCGGACTTCCAGGACGGGGACCGATAGGCCATCCTCGCGAAGTTTGAGGGGTATGGATTTTATGGTCCTAAGGTTGCCGGTCACATCCTCCCCGTGTAGGCCATCGCCGCGCGTCGCCCCTCTGACCAGAAATCCGTTCTCGTAGAGCAACGCCACGCCCAGCCCGTCTATCTTGAGCTCTGCCACATATTCGATCCTCTCGCCCGGCAATAACCTCTTGATCCGCTCGTCGAACTCCCGAAGCTCATCGGCCGAGTATGTGTTGTCCAGGCTTAACATGAAAACCCTGTGCTCGACGGTGGGGAACCCTTCGGCGGGCTGTCCACCCACCCGTTGGGTCGGCGAGTCGGGGGTTATGAGCTCCGGATGTTCGGCCTCAAGTCTCTCCAGCTCCTTCATCAGTTGGTCGAACTCGTAATCCGTTATCTCGGGGTTATCCTCCACGTAGTACTTATACTCGTGATATCTTATGAGCTCCCGCAGTTCCTCTATTCTTTCCTTAACCCTTTCCATTTCATTCATCCCTTTTTACCTCCTGCCTCGAACATAACGTCCACCGCTTGTCCGGAGTGGTTTGCCTCGCGTCCCATCCGATAGGGGTTTTCAGGGTCTAGATGCCACCACCTCGCCAAACAGACATCTCCGGTTGTGGGTGCAAATGGTGATGAAATATGCTCCCGGACGGCTGTAATCATAACCTTTCAACCGAATCGATCGGCGGTGATATATGTTAGGATCGTATTTCATAGCGGATCAGGAACCTCCTGATGAAGTTTGGGCCTGTTGCAGCAGAGCGTTGAGTGCGTTGTTCAGCTGTTCGAGAGCCTCGGCGGCCTCTTTGATCTTACCCTCACCCATGAGCTTCTTGTAGTTTTCAAAGGAGGTTTTAGCAGTCGCGGCCAGATCCCTCCAGGTGAGTTTGGGCTGTTTCTCCTCGCTCGTCTTTTCCTCCTGGACGACCTGCCCCACGAAGATCCTGTTTAAAGCCTGGATGAAGTTCGCGCCCCATGCTAATCTATCGCCCGCCGCCACGACGACCTGTTTCAGCTCCGGCCTTTTGGCGTCCTTGGCCTGTAGATAGATCGGCTCGACATAGAAGAGGGTATCCTCAACGGGGATGGTCAGGACATTTCCTCGGATGACCGAAGACCCTCCCTGATCCCACAGCGATAGCTGTTTGGACATATCGGGATCCTGGTCTATCCTGTCCTCGATGATCTCTGGCCCATCTATCTCCCTGCCCTTGGGGAGTATATACGCCCGGAGCCTGCCGTAATACTCGGCATCGCATCTGGCCACCAGCCAAGCTATGAGATTCCTTTTCCCCGCCGTGGGCGTAAAGGGCATCATGTTGACGAACTCCACGTGTTTCTCTCCGGGAAGCTTGATCGTGGCATAATAGGGGACCATCTCCCGTTTCTCCTTGGTGTAGTACAGCTCCAGCGGTAGCTCCCACTTGTCCTCCTGTCCGTAGAAGACCTGCGGATCCTGCATGTGATAGACGGTGTACATCCTGGAGAGTATGAGGGTGAGGATGTCGGGGAATCGGCCATGATCTATCAGGCCGTCGGGTATCTCCTCCTGTGGCCTCAGCATCCCCGGGAAGATCCTCTTATAGACCTGTACCATCGGGTCGGTCTCATCGCGGATGAAGAAGTATACGTCGCCGTTATAGGCATCTATCATGGCTTGAATGGAGTTACGGATATAGTTGAACTTATTCCTAAGCCCCCAATCGGGAGCGTATTTGGTCTCCGGTTTAGGCTGCGGGCCGGGATAGGGCTCGGAGTACGGATAATGCTTACTATGTGTGAAGGCATCGACTATCCACCACAGCTTTCCCGATTTCCCGACGACGATATAGGGGTCCCTATCGAACATCAAAAAAGGTGCCAGAGCCTTGATCCTATCCAGAACGGCCCTTCGATACATAACTCTGCTTTGAGGTTGAAGGTATTTCGAGAGGATGACGTTGAGTTTGGCGAAACGCCACATGAAGGCCAATCTCCTGAAACCTCGACCTAGCTGCACGCCTCCCCGTCCTTTGTAGAAGGTGTAGACGTTTTCCTCCCCCTCTCCTTGTGGGGATCGAATCGAATAGTCCAGTTCCGGCTCACCCGTGTTGACGAAGATATGCTCCTTCGTCATCTCACCGAAATAGATCTCCGGCTGTGTTATGGTGAACTCGGGATAGGAGCTCGAAGGCGGTATATCCTTAACCCAGTAGTTCGGCCTGCCTTCAGGTGTGAATTCGTTGACCGGCACGATCACCACCCCATATCCATGGGTGTATTTCAACCTCATGTTAACCCACGTTCTGGCGAACTTCGGAATTCTCTCAGGATTCATCTCCCTAGCTGCTATCATCACCTGACGATATTGCCCGTTGACCATGTATCTGTCCACATCCACGTCGTAGAAGCTATAATACGGCCTCAACTCCTGCAGGTCGGTCAATGTCTTGTAAAGCGCCTTCCGATCCCATAGCTGCATGTTGTCGAGTATCCACTGATTTCCCCTTATCACATCAAGCGTGGCGAGCTTATTGACCAATCCCGTCTCTTCCTCGATCTTATCCAGCCCGTATGCCTTACGCGTCATCTTGATGTTATTCGAAAGGTATTCCAGCTCCAACACCCTCTCGGTGGGCTTGACCCTAAACTCCTGGACGAGGAAAGGGTAAAGCTGAACCCCTAAGAGATAGCTTAAAAACCAAACAGCACAGGCCGTCACCCAGACAATCTTCTTACGGAACTTGAGATTAAACAGGAGCACGAGTCCGATCAGGATCAGGATGACGATATGCGCCTTCAGAGCGGGAATATGGGCATGTGCCTCGGCATATCCGACACCGTAAACCGTCCCTCTGCTCGAGAAAAGCGTTTTCCATATGGATATGCGCGATCGGAGAATCGAAACGATAAGGGCGGCGATCCAAAGGGCGGTGCCGTGATATAGGATCCCGGATCTGGCTCGTATCAGGGATTGTGGATCTCTGTTGGAGTAGAAGTTATAGATCCAAAGCAGCAACCCCGCGCTGAGCCATACCAGCGCCTTCATCCAGGCGGTGGTGAAATCCTTAAATCTCAACGAGAACATGTAGAACCCTATGTCCTTGTTGAATATCGGGTCCTTTTCACCCACCTCGACCCTGTTTCGGTTCATGAGATAATCCTGCCAGAACGGCACAGCAGCTATCCCGAATATGATGGAGATAAGCAGTATCACGCTCACCATCATCCTGTGGAAGGCCTTCGTCCCCTGATCGGCCCATCTTCTGAAGGCCTGAGGAACTGGACAGATCGCCCTTGCGATGAAGAGATTGAGCAGCATAAAGCATGCCGATATACCTCCATACAGGAAAAAGAGCTCCCACCTAGTCATAAGAAGCTTCCAAAAGACCTGGGAGTACCCGAGATGCTCATACCAGAGCTTTTCCGTGTAGAGGTAGGCGGCTGAAGGGAGGGCCATGATCAGGCTGAGGAAGCTGCCCACACCGAGCAGGACATACCCTTTTACCTTATCAACTCGGTTGCGCCTCCTCACACCACGGCGTAGTAGAAGAATGGACCCGATGATAACACCGAGCTCTATCAGAATAGCCAGAAAGAAAATGGCCGATATCAAGAAAGGTCTCATGATTTCATCACCCGCCCTGGGATATCACCTGCTGTCATTTATCGTCATTTGTGGTTATCCTCATAATGACAGCGCAGCGAAATGACTCAATGACTACAAATGACCGTTAAAAGTTATAGCGGCTGCCCTGTCTTATCCTGAGCTCCCTCTCAAGCTCTATGAGGCGGGACTCTATCTTCGCCTTATCGATTCTTTCACCATCGAAGGCGATCTTCCTTATCGAGTCAGGGACCCTTTCCGGCACCATGAATCGCGAGTTCGCCTCCCTCAAAGCCAGCAGGGAGAGAAACTCATAGACCTGGGGCGAGTATCTGGGCACGAAATCCCTCGCTGCAGCCATAAGATCGTTTTGCATCACCTGCTTGTGCCCACTTGCCTGAGCGATCGTAAGGCTTCTACGAGCGATAAGCTCCAGATCGGCGCCCGTTATCTCCTCGGGGAAATCCCCGCCAGCTAGCTTATTGAGATCCAGATTATCGGCATGTGGGATTCTGTGTTTGGCGAACATCTTTCTGAGGATATCCGCCCTGTCCTTCCTGTGGGGGATCAGATATACAAGCTTATCGTCAAACCTGCCCGCCTTTCTGAAGCTGGGATCTATCAGATCCGGCCTGGACGTCGCTCCGACCCACAGAACCTTTCCCCTGTTTTGCGGGTTATCCATGAAGTTGAGCAGCTCTATGGGGAGTATTCTCTGAAACCCCGTGCCTCTCTCCAACGTGAATCTCTCCATTTCGTCGATGAAAACCACCACCGGGGCGAGGTTTCTTATCGTCGTCAAAGCCAGTGATAGATCCCTTTCATACATCCTCTCCCAGGTTTCAAAGGTTCCTGCCTGTTGGGCGAGCCATACCTCTCTGGCCGTCTTGAGCCTGACGCAGGTCAACCCGTTTATCCCCGCCATCGCCTCGACGGTCAGCGTTTTTCCCGTTCCGGGAGGACCTACCAGCAGAACTCCCATCGGTGTCTCGGGATCTCCCCTCATAAGCATCTCTATGACGGGCCTGAAATATCTCGATGCGTGATCTAATCCGCCCACGAACTGAAGGACGTTAGAGGGCCTTATCAGCTCCAATAACCCTCTGCTCCTGTAGAGGACGGACTCGTATTTGCGCTGAATGACTATCTCCTCCGTTATGGGCTTATTCACCTCTTCGGCTTTCAAGGCGAGATCGTGGATATCTATAAGCCTTAGTCCAGCTGTCATAGCGGCGAATTTCTCCGGCGACATGTTCCGTTCAAGCCGGAGCTTATTGACCAATTGCATCCTCGAATCCTTCTTTTCGGGCTCAGGGAGGTTCAGGAGGTGCTTTATGAATTCGAGCCTATCCTGATAATCCGGTAGGGGCACCTCCACGATGCGGATGTGCGTGTTGGTCGTTATCTGGGGTGAAACGTCAGCAAGGTTCTCGGCAACAAGCAGCACGATGCTACCGAGGAACTTCATCTCCAGGTCCATCGCCCATCGCTCGATCGTCTCGATGTTTACCAACGTCTCTTCGGGCAGGTCGACCGGATCGCCGTTGGGAGCGATCCTCTCCACGAAATAGATTATCACACCTATTCTCAACCCCGCCAGCCTCTGTCTGAGAAGCTGCTCCAGCCTAGGCAACGCATCCTCAGGCTCACGTGGTATACCGGCCTTCTTGATGTGAAGCTTTGAATTGATGGGAGGACGCTTGACCTCCGTTCCCTCCGGCAGTTTGATATCGAGTCCGAGCAGCTTTTGATACTCCGAACGGAGTCCCACGTTGGGGAATATCACACCCTGGGACCTATCGTATGCGACCACCACATCACAGCCGATATCGTTTAACTGTTCCATCAGGTAATCCAACATGGTGAGATATCCGAATATCGGATCTCTTGCGAGGTCCGTCACGTTGAAATGCAGCAGGAAGGTGTGAGCAACCCCGGCCTTATGCTCCTCGCGGATCTGACGCATGAAATCAGGCATTAGCCGTCACCCCCAGGAACCTTCTGACCTCTCTGACCGTCCTATCGGCGGCACCGAGGTTTGAGATAATCACCTCTCTGGCGATCCTGCCGATTCTATCCCTCTTTCGAGGCTCATCTATCAACGATGAGATGGTCGAGGCCATCTCATCGGCATCCTCGACCATTATCGCCCCGCCCCTCCTCAGCATTACCTTCGCCTCGAACGAATTGGCTATATAGGGGCCGAAGATAACGGGTTTGCCCATCACAGCGGGCTCCATCACGTTATGCACGTTGCCCCGAAAGCTTCCGCCCACAAACGCCACATCGCCCAGCTTGTAAAGCCCCGCCAACAGGCCGACCGTATCTATAACCAGCACGTTGAAGCTCGAGAGATCTGTTTCTTCGGTGATCTGGCTGAATCTCACATAGCTTAAACCGCCCTCATCCAGAAGCTCCTCTATCTCTCTCATCCTCTCCTCCGTCGGCTCGTGTGGCACCAGGATCAAGGTGAAGGGATGTTCCTCACTTTTTTCAGCTCGGATCTTCCTGTAGGCCTCCAGAAGCACCCTCTCACTCTGGGTATAGGTGCTTCCGGCCACCACCACAGGTCTCTTGATCCTATCTTGGTTCGGTATCAGCCCTCTCTCATCAACCCTCATCGCCCTGCGATATACCTGATCGAACCTGGTATCGCCCGTGACGAGAACACGGGATGGATCTCCACAGAGGCTCTCAAACCTCCTGGCATCGGCCTCCGATATGGCACAGTGCATGTCGATATATCTGTGTACGGCGCTGAAAAACGGCTTTGCGATCGGGGATATCCTCTTCGATTCGGCATGAAGCGTGCCGGCTATGAGGAGTATCGGAACCTTTCTTCTCGCTGCCTCCCAGACCAGATTCGGCCATATATCGAACTTGGAGAAGATAAGAAGATCCGGTTCTATCAGATCGAACATCCTTTGGGCGTTCCATTTGGTGTCGATCGGCAGGTATGAGGCCGCGTCCTTATGGGGATATCTCTCGACGTTCCCCTGAACGGAGGGGGAGAAGTACGTCAGCACGATGCGAGCCTCGTCCTTAATATCCTCTATCACCGGCTTGGCCTGTTCGAACTCGCCGACCGATGTGAAGTGGAACCAGATCGTCCTATCCATCCGCCGTCCCACTTCAAGCTGTCGTCTCAGCCGGTCGAATAGATCACGTCTTCCCTCAATTCCCTCCCGCACCTTTTCATCTCGGAGAGAACGGAGACGGAAATAGAGAAGAAGCATCGGAACGGCGAGCAGGTTGTAAGCTAATCTCCAGATCTCCGTCATGGGGTTCCATCATCCCCTTTTTCTATCTATAAGCAGTTCGCCGCCGGGGCCGACGTTTTCGGGCGGGTTTTCGTGTATGACTACAGTTATAACCTGTTTCGGCAGCCCGTAGACGGAACTGGCAACCTCGGCGATCTTCGCCACAAGCTCCCTCTTCTTATCGATGGATATTTTAGGACCTTCGATCATCACAAAGGGCATAACCCCCCTCCTTCCCAGTCCTCATCTTAATTTACTTTATCATAACGATATCCTTTTTTCAAGAGCGGAGGTGGTTTTACAACTGATAGCAGTATGATTTACTGCCGGCATATGGGCAATCCCCTGTGAGGACGCCATTGATCTTCCTATCGAAGTCAGGGTTTCGGCAAACCGAATTCCCGTGATTCTCCGCTGTTGACTACGGATCGTGTCGCTGGTATTATAAAAAGCGCAGATAAAACGATCAACAATCGGCTATCAAAGGCAGCTTGGAGGGGAGTTATAGGGTTCGCCACACGATGAACCCGGAAATCCGGATGACGGCGAAGCCAAACGACCTAATTGACTACAAATGACCATATATTGAGGAGGTCTGTGATGGGAGGATTGAAGCCGAAGGGACTGCGATGTGAGTATCGAATAGATCCGCTAGGCATAGATGTTCTCACTCCCCGACTCAGCTGGACGCTGGAGACGGTCGACCCGGCCAACAGGGGAGAACGTCAAACCGCCTACAGGATCCTCGTCGCCACCAACCGGGAAAAGCTGGACGGGGATAAAGGGGATCTGTGGGACACGGGGAAGGTCGAATCGGATGAGACAACACATATCGTCTACGCCGGCAAACCGCTGGGATCGGAAGTGGAGTGCTGGTGGAAGGTTCGGGTCTGGGATAAAAACGGCAACCCGTCCGAATGGAGCGAGCCGGCTCGATGGACGATGGGACTGCTGGATGAAGAGGATTGGAAGGCTAAATGGATCGGCTATGACGAGCCGGCCGAATGGGAGGAGAGGCTTTTAACCTTCGAGGGATGCCGCTGGATCTGGTTCCCCGAGGGCGATCCACGCCACGATGCACCCGTCGGGACGCGATATTTCCGTCGCACCTTCGAACTGCCCTCCGATCGTAAAATATCGAGAGCGCGGATCATCCTGACCGCCGACGACCAGTTCACGCTCTATGTGAACGGAGAGGAGATCGCTCGCAGCGATGGTCAGCCCGATGCATGGACGCGCCCGAAAATCCTTGAGATAACAGGCTCTCTGAAGGGCGGTCGAAACCTCCTAGCCGTTGAAGCCACCAACGAGGGCGGCCCGGCAGGCGTGCTGGGGAAGCTCGTGATCGAGTTCGAAACGGGTGAACCGGTGATAGTCGCCACGGACAAGGGATGGAAGACCGCCGCCGAAATGGAAGAGGGATGGTATCGGAGCGATTTCGACGACGAAGGCTGGGACGAGGCGCGTGAGATCGGCGGCCTCGGCTCCCCGCCGTGGTGCATCCCCGGCGGCATCGGCGTCCACGTCCCTCCCCCGCCGTTTCTGCGTAAAACCTTCACCCTCGACAAGTCGGTCAAACGGGCGATGCTCTACGTCAGCGCCCTGGGGAGCTGCGAGCTCCGCCTCAACGGACAGCGTGTCAGCGACGATTACTTCATCCCCGGCTGGTCCGATTTCCGAAAACGGGTCTACTACCGAGCCTATGAGGTCACCGATATGTTACGAAAGGGCGGAAACTGCATCGGCGCGATCCTGGCGGACGAGTGGTATGCCGGATACTGCGGCGGGTGGGGACAGCGTAACCGTTTCGGCGGTGAGCCGCGCCTGCTGGCACAACTGCAAATCGAGTTTGATGATGGGACGAGAGAGATTATCATCACGGATGGAAGCTGGAAAGCCGCTTACGGGCCGATCCTGGAGGCCGATTTCTACATGGGCGAGAGCTACGACGCACGGCGGGAGATGGATGGGTGGGATACGCCCGAATTCGATGACACCGATTGGAAGCCGGTCGTCCTGAGCGAGGATATAAACTTAAAGCTTACGGCGCATCCCGGGGAGCCGGTCCGCAAGGTGATGGAGATACCCGCCCAATCCGTCAATGAGATCAGACCGGGGACCTTCGTATTCGATATGGGGCAGAACATGGTCGGCGTGGCGAGGCTGAAGGTGAAGGGCGCTGAGCCGGGTAGAAAGATCGTCATGCGTTTCGCCGAGGTGCTCAACCCCGACGGAACGATCTACACGACCAACCTGCGGAAAGCCCGCGACATCGACACCTATATCTGCAGGGGAGATGATGAGGAGGTATGGGAACCCCGCTTCACCTTCAGGGGGTTCAGATATGTGGAGGTGACGGGATATCCCGGAGCACCTCCGCTGGACGCCGTGACGGGTATCGTGCTGCATTCGGGCTTCCCGATGACGGGGGAGTTTGAGTGTTCGCATCCCCTGGTCAATCGTTTGGTGGAGAACATCCGTTGGAGCCTCCGCGGCAACCATCTGGAGGTGCCGACGGATTGTCCCCAGCGGGATGAGAGACAGGGATGGACGGGAGACGCTCAGATATTCGTTCGTACTGCGAGCTGGCTGGCCGACATGGGGGCCTTCATGACGAAATGGCTGATAGATCTGAACGACGGACAGAGGGAGGATGGCGCCTATCCGGATGTGGCCCCTGTGACCGGAGCCGGCTTCGGAACGCCGGCCTGGGGCGATGCAGGTGTGGTTGTACCCCATACGCTCTATCAGTTCTACGGCGACATGAGGGCCATCGAGCGGTATTACGGGGAGATGGCCCGTTACGTGGATTATCTCGTTCAAAACAGTCAGGGATATCTGAGGCCGGAGATCGGCTACGGCGACTGGGTTCCGGCCGGCGCCAGCACCCCCAGAGATGTGCTCGCGACGGCGTATTTCGCATATGTGGTCAAGCTGATGTCGGAGATGGCGGGGGCGATCGGTCGGGAGGATGATTCGAAGCAATACGCCGAGCTGTTGGCGAAGATCAAAGAGGCCTTCAACCAAGCCTACGTGCAGCCCGATGGTAGAATTAAGGGCGAGACGCAGACGGTCTACGCGCTGGCGTTGGATCTGGATCTGCTGCCCGAGGATCTCCGCCCGCTCGCTCTCGAGCATTTAATCGCCGATATCGAGAGGCGAGGGTGGCATCTGTCGACCGGATTCGTCGGCACGCGGCATCTGATGCTCGCCCTGACGAAGTTCGGCCGAGCGGACGTCGCCTATCGGCTGCTGTTTCAGGAGAGTTTTCCTTCTTGGCTTTATATGATCCGAATGGGCGCTACGACGATGTGGGAGAGATGGGACGGATACACGGAGGAGAGAGGCTTCCAGACGCCCGACATGAACTCCTTCAACCACTACGCCTTCGGATGCGTGGGGGAGTGGCTCTTCGAGGCTGTTGCCGGCATAGAGCCACAGGAACCCGGCTTCAGGAGGGTGATCATCCGACCTCGCCTTGAAGGGGATATGAGGTTCGTTCGAGCGAGCTACAACTCCATCCGAGGCCGTATAGGCGTGGAATGGAACGTTGAGGGGGACAAACTGCACCTGTCGGTTGTGATCCCGGCCAACATTACCGCCGAGGTATATGTGCCCACAGAAGATCCGGCGACGGTAACGGAAAGCGGCAAGCCGGTCGATCAGGCGGATGGGGTGAAACTCCTGCGGTCAGAGGAGAACCTGGCGGTCTATGAGGTCGAGTCGGGCAGCTATCGCTTCACCGCCATGTTGCGCTGAATTCAGGTTTCTCCCGTTCCGGAGGGACAAGGTTCATTGAGTTCGTTGGGTTCCGTTGAAGGCTCATCCGGTAAACCCAACGAACCCTATAACCATTAAAAAGCAATAACGCTTGCGAGACAAGGAAGGGGATAAAGATGAGATTTACGGTGGAGGAGTTTCATGACCTCATCAAGCTCCTTGAGGAGAAACCGGAGTGGAGGGAGGAGCTCAGAAGGCTCGTTCTTACAGATGAGCTCTTGAAACTTCCCGAAGCCTTCAGGGAGCTCGTCGAAGTGCAGAGGAGAACCGAGGAGAGGATCGAGACGCTCACAGAGAGACTTGAAACCCTCGAAAGGAGGGTTGAGGAACTAGCTGAGGCTCAAAGAAAAACTGAGGAGAGGATCGGGGCGCTCACAGAGAGACTCGAAACGCTTGAAAGGAGGGTTGAGGAACTAGCCGAGGCTCAAAGAAGAACTGAGGAAAGGCTTGAATCGCTCGCAGAGAAGATTGAGACGCTTACGACGCATATGGATACCCTTGCCACGGCACATGGGAGACTTGAGGATAGGGTTGGAAAGATGATAGGGCAAATGCTGGAGCTGCTTTATGCGAAACGAGCGGGAGCCTACTTCGGAAGGTTCTTAAGGCGTGTTCAGGTGGTGGAAACCCATTCCCTCGAGGACAGATTGGAATCCGAACTCAGCCCGGGGGAGTTTAACGACCTGCTGCTCCTTGACCTCCTGGTAAAGGGCAGGTTACGTCACGCCGAAGATAGGGAGGTATGGCTGGCGGTGGAGATCTCAGCAACGGTGGATCGCACGGATGTGGAGAGAGCTGCAAGGAGAGCGAGGCTGTTGAGAAAGGCGGGATATCAGGCAATACCTGTGGCCGCGGGAGAAAAAACAACTTTGGGAGCGGAAGAGGCAGCGCGTTTGGAGAAGGTCGCCCTTATGCGTGACGGTGTGATCTCCTTCTGGGAGGAGGCCCTGAAAGCCTGGATAGATTCGTGCAGGAGGTGAGATCCGAATGCCGAAATTCGAACTCGTGTCCGATTTCGAACCTAAGGGGGATCAACCTCAGGCGATAGAAAGGCTGACCGAGGGCCTGCTTAAGGGATATAGATATCAGACTCTGCTGGGCGTGACGGGGTCAGGCAAGACCTTCACGATGGCCCATATCATTCAGAACGTCCAACGTCCGACGCTCGTCATCTCACACAACAAGACCCTTGCCGCTCAGCTTTACAGCGAGTTCAGGACCTTCTTCCCGAAAAACGCCGTCCGGTATTTTGTCAGCTATTATGATTACTACCAGCCCGAGGCTTATATCCCTCAGACGGACACCTACATAGAGAAGGACGCTAGGATAAACGAGGAGATAGATAAGCTCCGCCTGGCCGCCACCTCCGCCGTGCTTTCCAGAAAGGACGTGATCGTCGTCGCCAGCGTCTCGTGCATCTACGGAATCGGATCGCCCGATGAGTATTTCCAACAGCGGGTATCCATCAGGAAAGGCGATCTGGTCTCGCGCAGGGAGATAATGCGAGGATTGGTCAACATAAGATACGAGCGAAACGATATGGTCCTTCAACGGGGAACCTTCAGGGCGAGAGGCGATGTGATAGATATATATCCGGCATACGAGGATGTCGCATACAGGGTGGAGCTCTTCGACAACGAGGTGGAGAGGATAACCATGATAGATCCGCTGACGGGGGAGGTTCTGGAGGAGCTCGACTCAGTGGATATCTTCCCCGCAAGGCATTTCATGACCAGCCCCAAACGGTTCGAACAGGCGCTTTTGGACATCGAGGCCGAGCTTCAGGAGCGGATAGAGTATTTTCTCTCACGAGGGAAGCTGCTCGAGGCACAGAGGATCGAACAGCGAACGAGGTTCGATCTGGAGATGCTCAGACATACGGGCTACTGCAGAGGGATAGAGAACTACTCCAGACATTTCTCCGGAAGGAGGCCGGACGAACCTCCCTACTGCCTCATAAACTATTTCCCCGACGATTTTCTGGTCTTCATAGATGAATCACACGTGACCATACCTCAGCTTCGTGGGATGTATTACGGAGATAGAACCCGTAAGGAGACCCTGATCGAATATGGCTTCAGGTTGCCTTCAGCGTTGGACAACCGCCCTCTGAAGTTCGAGGAGTTCGAGGAGCTGATCAACCAGGCGATCTTCGTCTCAGCGACCCCTGGCAGGTTCGAACTCGAACGCAGCGAGCAGGTGGTCGAGCAGATCATCAGACCCACAGGTCTGGTCGACCCGAAGATCTCCGTCCATCCCGTGGAGGGCCAGATCGATCACCTGATAGGCAAGATCAGCGAGCGGGTAACCAAGGGACAGCGGGTGCTCGTGACCACCCTCACCAAACGGATGGCCGAGGATCTGACGGAATATCTGGCCGAGATGGGAATAAGGGCCAAGTATCTGCATTCCGAGATACACACGCTGGAACGGGCCGACATACTCAGAGAGCTGCGAGAGGGGAAGTTCGACGTGCTCGTCGGGGTTAACCTGCTGAGGGAAGGACTAGATTTGCCTGAGGTCTCTCTTGTGGCGATCCTCGATGCCGATAAACAGGGCTTCCTCCGATCGGAAACGTCGCTCATTCAAACGGCTGGACGGGCGGCCAGAAATGTCGACGGCGAGGTCATCCTCTACGCCGATCGGATCACCGACGCCATGAAAAAGGCCATAGATGAGACCGAGAGGAGACGCAGGATCCAGCTCGAGTATAACGAAAAACACGGTATAACTCCTGCCACGATCGAAAAGGCGATAAGGGATCTGATAGATATCGAGAGGGAGAAGGAGGTAAGCAGGGCCGAGCCAAAGGTTATCTCGGAGGTGCTCAGGGAGAAACCCGACGAGGAGCTATATGCTCCCCTGGAGGAGATGGATCCTGAAGAGGTGAAGCGGACGATAGAGGAGTTGGAAAGGGAGATGAGAGAGGCAGCGGAGAGGTTGGAGTTCGAAAAGGCCGCTGTTATCAGAGATCAGATAAAGGAGCTCAAGGGGAGATATGGCCTTTGAGGGGCTCGAGATGATCGAGTTGATGATCTTCGCCTTCATGGCCTTTTCAGATGTTTCAGAGCAACCAGCCTGCCCTGAGGTTTGGAAGGTAACGCGGCATGAGGGATGGGACGGAAGGGTTCCCTTTGTCAAAGATCCGATGCTCCTGAGATTGGTTGAGGATCCGAACTTCACACCCGATTGGGTCGAGGAGGCAAAGGCGGACGAAAAGGGATCGGAAGGAACGGGGTTAAAGCCTATATCCGCAGTATACGCAGAACTTCTCCTCGCCCTCCGAGGATAGGGCCTCATAGACGGGACGGAGGTAGGGTTCGTGATCGATCACACATCTGGGATTGCCGCACTTAACCTCCAACTCTATCCTCTCCCTCTCGACGGGGTTGAGCTCCAAGTGGGTATTTCCTGTCAGGGCCAAGATCAGCGCCATGCGGACGAAAAGCCCGTTTCGGGATTGCTCGAAATACATCGCCCTGCCGTCATCGTCCAGCTCATACGATAGCTCATTCACGCGGGGAAGGGGATGCATGATGATCATGTCGGGCTTCGAGCTACGGATCGAGTCGGGCGTGATGACGTAGCTGTCCTTGATCGCCTCATAATCCACGTCTTCTGGCAGTCGCTCCTTCTGAAGCCTGTTCACATAAAGCACATCCAGATCGGAGATCACCCCCTTAAGATCGCGGACGGTTTCGACCTCAGCTCCGTAGAGGATGCGGAGTCTCTCGATGACATGACGGGGCATCTCCAGCCCTTGAGGGGCGATATTGATGATCTTCCCTCCGAACATGGCTAGGCCGAGAGCGAGGGAATGTGGTGCCCGTCCATACCTCAGATCGCCACATATTCCGACGTTAAGCCCCTCGATCCTCCCCTTACATCTGGAGATGGTGTAAAGATCGAGGAGCGTCTGGGTGGGATGTTGATTGCTATCATCCCCGCCGTTTATGACCGGCACCTCCGAGTAATCGGCCATCACCTGTGCGGCACCTGCCAGGGGATGGCGGATGACGATCAGATCGGCGTAGTTGGAGACCATCCTGGCGGTGTCGGCTATCGTCTCGCCCTTAGCGGCGGATGAGACCTTGGCGTCAGCGAAGCCCAGAACCGATCCGCCGAGCCTCAACATGGCGCTTTCGAACGAAAGCCTCGTCCTGGTGCTCGGCTCATAAAACAGGGTCGCCAGTATCTTCCCCCTGCATTTCGACGCGAATAGATCTGGTCTGCTTTTGATATCATCGGTTAGCTCGAAGAGCCCCTCTATCTCCTCCCGTTTAAACCTATCGATGAATATGAAGTCACTCATTACCTTCCCTCTGTTCCCTCATCCTTCTTAGTCCATCCCTCAGCCAATCCTTCAGCATCTCCCTCCTTTCGGGACGGACCGGGTAGAAGTTATATAACGCTTCGATATCCTCCTTACCTCTCTCGACGTTCTCCCCCATCATCTCGAAGAAACGCAATAGCCTTTCGATGTCCGATTTATCGCCGACCTCCCCGTGGCCTGGCACCAGATACCTCACATCGAGCTCCATCATCCTCTCCAACCCTCTGATCCAATCGTCGAAGAGGGCATCCCCCAGGTATGGATGCTGTCCGATCGAGACGGCGTCGCCCGTGAAGAGCACCCTCTCCTGCGGCACATAGACGTAGCTGGTCCCCTCGCAATGACCGCCTATATGAACTACCTCCACCGTCACATCGCCGCACAGCAGCGAGAGCTTTTCGGAGAAGGTGATATCCGGCTCCTCAACTCTGATCTCCTCCAGCTCCTCCTTGACCTCCTCGTATTTCCACTCGAAGAAGTGTCTGAACAATTCCCTGAAGTTCTCCCTCACCTCGCTTAGTCCTTCGAGGCAGGATTCGTGCATTATGACCTTGCCGCCGAGGAGCCAATCGCCGATGGAGTGGTCGAAGTGGTGATCGGTGCTTATCACGTAGGCGATCTCGGCCTCCGTTATCGATCTGATCTTGGAGATCCAATCCCTGATATCCGGCGGGGACATCGGGCTTTCGACGCATATAACTCCCTTTTGCGTCAGGATGAAGCCGACGTTAGCGCCCTCATATTCGGTCTCCACCCATATGCGCTCAGTTATCCTCTTCATAACCTCCCCTCCACTCAAGTACGAGTCCACCGGAGCCGATCCTCATGGCGCCGAGGATGGCGCGATGGATGTATCTTTTGGCCAAATTCACGCTTTCAATCGGTTCGTATCCCATGGCCAGATATGCCGTGATGGCGGATGAGAGGGTGCAGCCCGCCCCATGTAATCTATCGGTTTTCACCCTATTCGATCTGATCTCGTGGAACTCCGCGCCATCGTATAGGATATCCACGGCATCTCCGTTCTGCCCTTCCCCCAGATGTCCGCCCTTTATGAGGACGAATTTAGGGCCGAGGATCTTTATCCTCTCGGCCGCCGATCTCATATCGTCGATGGATCTGATCCTCACGCCGCTCAGAACCTCGGCCTCAAGGAGATTCGGCGTGACGATCGTCGCCATCGGCAGAAGTTTATCGACGAGCGTCCTTTCGGCATCCCGGCTCAGGAGCCTATCCCCGCTTGTGGCGACCATCACCGGATCAACCACCAGCTTTGTGATCCCATACTGGCCTATCTTCCCGACGACCGTCTCGATCGTCTCAGCCCGTGAGAGCATTCCAGTCTTGGCCGCGTCGACCGGTATGTCGCTTAGGACAGCGTCGAACTGTAAGGCGATGAAGTGGGGAGGGAGGTCATATATCGACAAGACCTCCTTGGTGTTCTGAGCGGTGAGCGAGGTGATCACCGAGCAGCCGAAGACGCCGATGGAGGCGAAGGTCTTCAGATCGGCCTGTATTCCCGCCCCGCCACCTGAGTCAGATCCGGCTATCGTCATGGCGACGGGCGGTCTTCTCAGCTCACCCCGAAGCATTTCGGATAGACCCTTTTCACCTTTTTTCGCTTCTGATAGTTTCGGGCCAGTTCCAGGAAAATGCTGAGATCCCTCTCCAGATCGGTCAGCGTGCCGTCGAAGTAGAAGTTCTTTATGGGGATGTTGTCGTGATCGCGGCTGAGATGCGGGTATACCGCTTCGGAGGCGATGCCGTTCATGCAGGTAAAGGGGCTGATATCGATTATGCCGTCGGCGCCCTTGCGATAGAGATATACGGCCTTGCCGACGCTGAGAACCATCTCGCCCAAGGCGCCGTCCACAGGCAGATATGGCAGTCCTGCCTCCAGGATCACGTTGATGTCATCCGGCTCCTCATAGCCGCGCAGATCCTCCTTAAAAGGCTCAAGCAGGAGATGCTCATCCCGGCGTTGTATCCGTGCCTTTATCTTCTCTATGATCATATCCACCGAGAACCTCTTGCCCGCGTCGATTATCCTCTTGATCGTCTCCCTGTTCGTATACCATATCCACTCAGACACATCCGACAGCCAGCATTCTCCGCCCAACTCCTCAACTTTTCGTATCAGATCCTCGTTGCTCAGCACGTTCATCCTACAGAATATCTCGCCCACGACGCCGATGAGCGGCCTTTCGGGATCGTATATGGCCGGAATGGCTCTGAACTCATCTCTGATCTGTTCCATTGTCTGCCTGAGCAGGTTGAATTTCTCCTTGAGCGGTATCCTCTGCTCTAACACCTTACATATAAGCTCGGTTCCCCTTTCGAAGACCTCATCTGTATCGCCCTTGTTTACCTCGTATGGCCTGGTTCTGTGAAGCATCTTCATGAGCGTATCCGAAGCGACGACCGCCCACCATGCCGTTCGGATCAGCTCGGTCGACGCCTCCGCTATTCCCCTGTATCCGTCCTTGCTCGATGGCGATACGATCAGCACATCCCTGTAACCTAGATCGTCCAGTATCTTCTTGACGAGGACCCTGTACTGTCCGAACCTGCACGGCCCGCCGGCCGTCGGCATGAAAAAGGCGACCTTGCCGGGGTCCACGCCCTCCTCCATCAGAACCTTGAGAAGTCCGCCCAGCGTGATCTTCTCCGGAAGACACTCATCGCCGGAGAGATACCTTCCGGCGAGGTCTATGGCCTTCCTCGTGTCGTCGGGCGACACATCGGCATCTATCCCGGCGGATCTCAAAACGGCCGCCAATGCTCTCGATCCTGGGTAGTTCATCTGAGGGATATAGACCTTACGCCTTCTGAGCTCGGCCCTCTGCTCGGCCAGCATCCTCTTCCGTAGAAGCTTCTCCAATCTCTTCTCCTCTCTGGACAGCTTAGCCATTATGAAATCCTCCTCTAGCTGAAATCATAGGAGAAGTAGAGCATGATTCCCTTTTCCCTAACATACCTCTGAACCTGAGGTGGTGCCTGGTAGACGACCAAAACCCTGATCTGATCCTCCCCAAGAAATCGCTTCAATCCCTCACACCTTTTGATAAATCCATCCACATCCCTTTTTCTCAGTTGGCTCTTCGCCTCCCCTATGATGACGAACTCCTTACTATCTTTGACCGCCCTGCCGAGTATGTTGATCTCGACGTATCTATCGGGTGCGATCTCGATATAATCCCTCTTCAGTCTCCCTACGAGCTTGGCTCCCAGATCCCTTCCCAACAGCTTCGGCAAAGCTTTGAACGCTTCGTCCTCCAGCCTGTATCCCACCGTGTGAGCGAGTCCTCCCAATTGCCTTCTCGTCTCCCTTTGGGCTGCTGCCAGCTTTCTCAGCTCCTCCTCAGTCCTTCTTTGAGCTTCGGCTAATTCCTCGACCTTCCGATCGGTTCTCTTCTGCGCCTCCGCCAGCGCATCCACTCTTGCAGCAAGGTTTTCTAATCTCTCCTCAGTTTTCCTCTGTGCCTCCGCCAGCTCCTCAACCCTTTGTTCAGTCCTCCTCTGCGCTTCAGCCAGCGTATCCACTCTTGCAGCCAGTTCCTCCAGCCTCTCCTCAGTTTTCCTCTGTGCCTCCGCCAGTTCTCCAATGCTTTGCTCTATCCTATCCAATCTGCCGAGGCTCTGCCTATGAGATTCTATCAGCTTCTCGAAACCCTCTCTCAATCTGAGAAGCTCCGACTCATATAGATCGCCTATCACCCTGGCTATAGCCCTAGCAGCTTGTTCACCCAGAGCATCTTTCAGCTCGTCGTAAATCTTCAGCGTATTCATGACCTATCTCACGCCACCTTCTCCCTGGCCCACCATCTCAGGAATCCCTTACTATCCAGATATGCCTCGATCCTTGTGATTATCCCGGCATCGTTGGCGTGCTCATCCAACTGAAGGGTGAGATATGGTTTACCTGAGGCGTCGAAGACGAAGTGTTTGATATATGAATCCGGACCACACTTGAAATTGGTGATGTAGATCAAATGCAGATTCTGGCGATCCCGAACGAATTTGGCAGCCTGCAGTATCCTACGCCCGTAGTTCCAGTACATGTTATCGTTGACGTCGCTTATGTCTATCCCCTTAAGCGGCAGGGCATCATACGGGATGACGTTTACGCCGTAGTAATCGCGGAGCTTCCTGGGCACGTCCAGGTTGATGCCGCTGTCGTTGATGTTATAAGGCCTGCCTATCAGGATGATGCCGAGCTCACCTGTCTCCTCCAGCTTCTCGATCGCTTCGATTCCGATCTTGAGGAGGTCCTCTTCGAATCTGCGCTGAGCCTCATATGCGGCCTCGACCGCTCTGTCGGATCGCCTACGCGATATCTTGAACCGGCGCGATAAACCCTCGTATATCTCCCTCTTCACCTTCTCCATTCCGTCGCGGAAATGTATCCTGGGCCTCAGTATCATCTCCTCCCTGCCCTCCATAAGGGGCGAATGGCCGATGACATAGGTCATCGTCTGACCCCAGGGACAGAGATGGGAGTTGACCTCTGGAAACTCCGTTTCGACGTTGATGACGTTGGGGATTAGGACGAAATCCACACCCTTATCCAGAAGATCAGCCACATGGCCATGGGCGACCTTGATCGGGAAACAGGGCTCAGCTACGGCGGAATCCACCCCGGCCTTGGTGATCTTCCTGTTGGTGGGATCAGAGATAACCGGGTTAAGGCCGAGCTCATCTAACAGCTTGGCCCAGAAGGGGAACCTGTCGTAGAAATACATGGCCCTTGGGAATCCGATTTTAGCTCCATCATGTTTATCCGGCTCATATTCGCGGAGGAGCAGCTCCTGCCGCGCTTTCATTATATCGGGGATAACCGGCTCGCGTTCGCTCTTGATGTGTTTCCTGTATCTATCGGAACACTTATCGCCCCAATAAGTCACCTCGTTCTCGACCTTAAACTGCTGGATCTCGCAGAAATTCGAGCATCCCCTACAGGTGAACACCCTCAGCTCATATTTCACCTTGCTCAGATCAAACCCCCTGAACTTCGTCTCAGTCTTGAAGGCCTTGACCTTCTCCATCGCCAGGAGCGCCGCGCCGATGGCGCCTATGACGCCGTTATACGGTGGGACGATGATCTCCTTATCCAGTAGGGTGGCGAAGGCGGCCGCGACCGAATCGTTATAGGCCGTTCCGCCCTGGAAGAAGATCCTATCCCCTATCTTCCGACCTCGAACGACTCGGTTCAGGTAGTTTATGGCGATCGAATAGGCCAATCCGGCGCAGAGATCCTCCTTCGTCGCCCCCCGCTGTAGATACGGCCCGATCTCCTTCTCCATGAAGACGGTGCACCTTTCTCCGAGCCTGATAGGGGATTTAGAGCTGAGGGCCAGCTGGGCGAACTCCCCAACGATGTTTATGCCCATCCTCTCAGCCTGTTCCTCAAGGAACGAGCCCGTCCCGGCGGCGCATGCCTCGTTCATGGTGAAATCGACGACTATCCCCTCCTGGATGCTGATGAACTTGGAATCCTGTCCTCCGATCTCGAATATGGTATCCGGCGTGCGGTTTATCAGCCTCTCCCCGACGAAGGTCGC
Source organism: Candidatus Poribacteria bacterium (assembly GCA_021162805.1). Taxonomy (NCBI): domain Bacteria; phylum Candidatus Poribacteria; species Candidatus Poribacteria bacterium. Next base: position 29,680 of record JAGGXZ010000003.1, on the reverse strand, counting down.
CCCCGTTTTGTGCGCCGTGATCTCGTCCTTGATGATATCGGCCCCTATGAGCTTTCCGATCAACTCCCTGCCCGATCCGGTCGTTCCCACACCTCTGATCCTGATTTTATCCCCTATCTTCCTCTCGATCTCCCTCAGTCCCTCACTGACAACCTCTATCGGTCTGGACTGGGTCCGGGTGTAGATCTCCATGATCAGATCGCCGTTTTCATCCAGTACGGCGAAGTTGGTGCTTACCGATCCGACGTCCACTCCCAGATAGGCGTCCACGGGCAAACTCTTGCCCTCAAAGGAGTACGGTTTGACCCTATCCCTCAGCAGGATAACCTTTTCCATCGATAGCGGGGGCATGGTGGGGAAATCGGAACGCTGTTTTCTTGAGTGAAATTCCAGGGTCTCAATTCCCCTAAGCTCCGTCTTCTCCTCGTTCTCCGCTTCGATCAGAGCGGCTCCGATCGCTCCCATCCAGGCGTAATATTCGGGCACGAAGAACTCCTCGTCCGAAAGCTTGAACGCCTCCTTCATAGCGAGGGCGACGCCCTTATTCGCTGCGACCCCTCCTATAAAGATCACCTTCGGGATCACCTTTTTGCCCTTGACTATAGTCCCTTTGAAATTACGCACCACCGCCTCACATAGCCCTTTAAGGATCTCAGGGGGCTGATATCCCCTCTGCTGAGCGTGGATCATATCCGATTTGGCGAACACCGAGCATCTTCCGGCTATGGTGGGAGGCTTTCCGGCCTTGAGGACGATATCTCCGACCTCTTCGACGTCATATTTGAGCCTGGATGCCTGTTGATCTATGAAAGATCCGGTTCCGGCCGCACACTCTCCGTTCTTCTCGTAATCCAAGATCCCTATCCTGCCGAAGGAGTCACGATCTATAAGTATATACTTCGATATGTCACCCCCCATCTCGAAAATCGTTCTAACCTCAGGGTAGAGCATGCCGACTCCCACGGCTACAGCTTTGAAATCGTTCTCCACGGGGGCGTTCAGCAGATCAGCCACCAGCTTTGCAGCTACTCCTGTCACCCTTACCCCCTGAATTTCGGGGATGAGCTTATATATCTCATCAAGTATTTCAAACGTTACCTTAAGCGGTTCCCCCTTTATCCTCCGGTAGGATGATATCAAAATTGGTCTGTCGATAAAGGAGTTATTCACCAAGGAAAGGTTATAGCTGTTTTCATCGATCTTTCTAAATAGCTCCCGATCCTCCTTATCTCCTACAACGGCAACTTTGACGCTTATCGACCCCACGTCGATTCCAAGGTTAACCATCTTCACACCTGTCCGATCAGATTTCCTCTGGTCATAGCAAAGGATACACTATTTCATTGTGAAAGTCAACCCGCCAGCCCGCTCAGAGGGTTTCTATTGACATACATAGCGGTCGATCGGCGGGAAGCCCTCGGTTAAAGCCTCGACCAGCCTCTTCGCCCCCTTTCTCACCTCATCGCTTAGCGGGCCGCTATATTGAACGATTTGGCCTGGATTCCGATGAGGAACACCTTACCGACAGACTGTCTCAGCCATTTAAGGAGGAAGGAGATTGGGATGGAATGGGTGCTAGCGAAGATCGTATCGGCATATTCCGGTTCGATCTCCCTGAACTCCCCGGGTTCGATCCCCATCTCCGCGGCGTCCACCAGAACCACGAGTTCAGGATCGAGCCTTTCGATCTTGCCGATGAAATTCTCGGGCGCTGTCCCGCATCGGAATCCGATCCAGCCGTTTTCCCCGTCTATCAGTTTGGCCACATAGAGCCCAACGGCGTCGTCGCCGCCGAGTTCGTTCCCTATGCCAATCAGCACCTTCATCCCGTGATCTTCCCCCTCAGATCAGAAATGAAGCTCTCAAGCCTATTCATCTGTGAGGGGCGACGCAGCAGATCATCCTTCTCCTGAGCGTAGAGTCTGACCTTACCGATCAGCTCGGCGCCGTAATGTCTGAGCCATGTGGAGAAGATCTTATCATGCGTTTCGAAACCTCCTCCGGTCGCGACGCTTATCAGTGCCACCTTCTTACCCCTGAACGGGGGATCGGTATGGGCATATACGGCGTGGGATCTGTCTATGAAATCCTTCATCACGCCGGGCGGGCTATGCCAGTAGACCGGATCGCCGATTATGATCAGGTCGGAATTAAGCCATTCATCGAAGACGAGCTGAAACTCGTCGTCATCGATGACACATCTCATCAGCTTCATGCACTCCCTGCATCCGATACAATGTTTTATGTTGTAATCCGCCACCCTGATGAACCTAGTTTCCCCCAGATCTTCGAGCATCTGAAGGGCTTTCCGGACCGCCGTGTCGGAGTTGCCGCCCTCCCTGGGGCTTCCCGAAACACCGAGTATCCTCATTTTCGATCACCTCCCAGATGCATCTACTTGCCCATCCAGCCTTTCGATTATCTCCGCGTTCTGCCTCAAATGCTCATGTTCGGTAGGCCCGATCGTCATGGCGTCGACACATTTGAGGTTCAGGACGTATTTGATCGCCTTTTCGGGATCGGATGCGAGCGGACCGCAGCCGAGAACTTTCATGGCGTATATTCCCTTGCCGGCGTTATGGGCTCTCTCCAGTACCGGGATCACCTGCTCGGGCGGGGCATCCATCCTGATCCCGGCATAGTTGATCCTGACCAGTATGACGTCCACCCACGGCTCAGAGGCGGCGGTTTTCAGGGCGTCGAGCCCGTGCGATGAGATCCCAACAGCCCTCACCAAGCCCTTCTCCTTGGCCTCAGCCAAGGCGTCCATCGCTCCCCTACAGCTTACGTTCCAGTCGCCGGAACTCTTGGCATGAAGCAGGACGATATCCACGTAATCCGTCCCGATCTCCCTGAGAAACCTCTCCACATCCCGACTGCATGCATCGTGATCTCGAGAGGTGGTCTTGCTCGTTATGACTATATCCTCCCTATCTATACCTTTCAGCGCTTCCCTGGCGTGTTTGTGCGATCCGTATTGATCGGCCATGTCCCAGAAATTGATGCCCAGATCGTAACCGAGCTTAAGGAGATCGACCAGCCAGTCGAAACCCCTTCTGGTCTGATCGGAGTTATATCCCCATCCGTTAGTCCCCGTGCCGATCGCCAACCTTGAAACGGCCAATCCCGTTTTTCCTAGCGGAACCCTTCGCATCGTGTACCCCCTCCGCTGTTTTTCCCCGACATGGGAAATTATAACATCGGGATTCGGCTCCGCGCAAACACTAATTAAGCTCTCGGTGTTCAGCGCATTAACACAAGGGAAATAAAAGCGAAGGAAATTTCCCCTTCCCTTTCTCGTTCGACTGTGATATGCTTTAAAGCCTGATGCTCGAAGTTGCTTATCGAGGAGGACGAAATCATGGCCTTTCCGGAGAAACGACCACCGAGAGGTAGTTTCCCCAGGCCGGCGGATGGGGAAAGGGTGGGGATCAACCCTCCAGGATTCTGCTGGTGGCGCGCGGAGGGGGCGCGAAGCTATCGGTTCGAAATACGGAACTCTGATGGAAGAACGATCTATCAGGCCGATAACCTGATCGATCCGGTTCACGTGCCGGATCGGATATTTCCGCCGGGTGAGTATAGCTGGCAGGTTTCGGCGATAGATGAATCCGGCAATACTCTGGACATATGGGGGCCAAAGTCCTTTTCCATCGCCGAAGATGTTCCCCAACAGCCGTGGATACCGGCTGACGAGCTCCTCAAGCGGGTTCCATCCGAACATCCCAGGGTGATATTTCTCAAATCCGATCTGGATCGCCTTCGCGAAAGCGCCAAGGACACGCGTAAGGAACCCATTGAGGCCCTGATCTCACATGCCGAAAGATGCTTATCGCTTGATCCGCCCGAGGAACCCACCTACGATCGGATAGATGATCCTGCTGAACGCAGAATGGCCTATGTCTACGCCTTCCGCGATTTCCGCAGGGTGATAAATAACGGTATGGAACCGCTGGCCTTAGCATATCTATTCACCGGAGATCGCAGATATGGCGAGGCTGCACTCAAAATATTGATTCAGGTGGCTAAGTGGGATCCTGAGGGGATCTCGTCCATCCTGGCGCCGTATGGTGATGAGATAGGGCTGAGCCTGGTCAAAACCGGTGCCCACTGTTACGATTGGCTCTACGACCTGATGAATGAGTCGGAGAGGGAACTTGTGCGGCGGATGTTAATAGCCAGGGGGAACCAGATGTTGCGGCGTCTGAAGGATCGTTGCGATTTCCTCGCCTTTCCCGAGGAGAGCCATGCTGGGAGATTGCCCGGGTATCTGTGTGAACATGCCATCGCTTTGGCGGAGGAGCCGGAGGCGCGGGCGTGGCTGGATTACGCTCTGCGGGCGATCTACACCGTCTTTCCCCATTGGGGCGGACATGATGGGGGATGGGCTGAGGGGATCGGATACGGGCGGGCCTACAACTCCATCCTACTCCCACCCTTTGAGGCGGTGCGGTCCGCTCTGGGCATCAACCTCTGGCAACGCCCCTTCTTCCGAAAGGTGAGGCGCTTTTTCTTCTACTGCACCTCGCCCATCGGGGAGATCACCCCCTTCGGCGACGGAGGCACAACTGGCTCTCCGAGAGGCGGAGCACCGCTCATGATCCATCACGCCCAGCTCTTCAAAGATCCGGCCTGCAGATGGTGGGCTCAGGTGGCCGATCCGAACGCCCGGAGATCGGCGAGCCTGATCAATCTGATCCTGCCCGACGAGGTGAAGCCGAAGCCTCCTACGGATATGCCTCCCGACGCCGTCTTCAGAGGCGTGGGATGGGCAGCGCTGCATAGCGACATAGCCGATCCGGAGAACGATACGTTCGTGCTTTTCAAATCGTCTCCCTACGGCTCCGTCAGCCACAGCCACGCCGATCAGAACTGTTTCTGCATTCTTAAGGGCGGCAAAGCCCTCGCCACATCCTCCGGATATTACGGCCCCGCATATGGGATGCCACACCACGTCAAATGGACGCGTCAGACCAAAGCCCACTGCGGGATCCTGGTGGATGGGGAGGGTCAGATCTCTCGCTCGGCCGAGGCACGCGGGAGGATCATCGTCTTCGATACGTACAGCCATTGCGGATTCGTCTGCGGCGATGCGACGGAGGCATATGGGGGAAAACTGACGAAGTTCCTGAGATATATCTTCCTCGTCCGCCCTGGACTCGTCTGCATTATCGACGAGCTCGTCGCCCCGAAACCCTCCACCTTCCAATGGCTGCTACATGCCTTCGAGCCGTTCGAGATGGATGAGGATGGTCAGAGCGTGACCTCCAGACGTAAGGGAGCGAAGATGAGGATATGGCTTTACACCCCAGGGGGATTCAGCTTCTCATATACGGATCAGTTCGAGACCCCTTACAATGAGGGAATTCCATCGAAGTATCATAGGAGTATGCCGAACCATTATCACTTCAAAGCCTCCACCCGTCGGAGGTCCGAATCTCAGAGGATAGCCGCCTTCGCGCTCGTCGAAGGTCCGGGGGAGAAATTCGATGGAGGACCGATCGAGCTCGAACCGGGTTGGGCCGGCGTAGAGATCAAATTTCCGGGGGCGATCGTGAGAGCTTCATCCGTAATTGAACCTGAGGCGTTATCGCCCGATGAGGATCCGGATGTGATCCTGAGGATAAGATGGACCCCCGATGAAGGCAGGGAGAGGTTTTTTAGGGTCAAATCGTTAAGGTGAAAGATGAAGATCGAAATAGCTAAAAACGCAGGATACTGTTATGGCGTGCGAAGGGCCTTCTCGCTCGTGGAGAAAGCCGTCCGGGAACATGACGGAGAAGGCCCTTTTTACACCTTAGGTCCGATCATCCACAACCCTCAGGCCGTCGAGATGCTGAAGAGGGAGAAAGGAGTTTATCCGATATCAAACCTGGATGAAGTGGACAGGGGCGTGTTAATCGTCCGGTCTCACGGGGTTCCGCCGGAGCTCATCGATAGGGCGCTGAAGAGAGGGTTAAAGGTGGTAGATGCAACCTGCCCTTTTGTCAAACGCGCTCAGAGCAAAGCGAAGGAACTGGCCGATGAGGGATATCAGGTGGTGATACTCGGTGAGAAGGAGCACCCCGAGGTGATAGGGATCATAGCGCATGCCGGTGGGAAAGCATACGTCATCGAGAATCTAGAGGATGTTGAGGGGCTGCCGGAGATGAAAAGGGTGGGGGTTGTCTTCCAAACGACTCAGGAGCTGGAAAGCTTCGGCGAGATATTGACTAAGCTTCTGCTCAAATCGGACGAGATGAAGGTTCATAACACCATCTGTCACGCCATAAGAAACCAGCAGACGGCGGCCCGTGATCTGGCTCGGAGAGCCGATCTGATGTTGGTAGTGGGCGGTCGAAACAGCGGCAACACGAGAAGGCTGTTACAGATCTGTCGGGATGCGGGCTCCAGGGCGTATCACATAGAGACAGCGGATGAGATCGATCCCAAATGGCTTGAGGGTGCGGAATTGGTGGGGATCGCCGCAGGGGCTTCCACGCCCGATTTCATCATCCAGGGCGTCGTCGAAAGGTTGAGAGGTCTGAGCGTCCGCGATTAACAGCCTTATGTCGATCTCACCGCTGACGACGACATACACGATCACATCGAGGTCGGAACAGGACTTGTCGATTTCGATGATCTGTTCTCCGGTTTGGTATCGGCCAGATATAAGGGCGCCCTCTGTCTTGAGCTTAATCCGGATCTGGTTTCACCTGAGGGGATCCGACGTAGTATGGAACGACTCCGGCGTTCCATGAGCTTGTTTGCCGATCAGCGGTTTGTTATAATTTGAAGAGCGTTAAAAACCCTGAGGAAGGAGGTATCCGGCGCCGGTGAAGATAAAGTGGGATATCTTCAACCTGTTTGACGGAATGATCAATATAGAGAGAAGCTACAGGGCTTGCGATAGAGCTCTGGATATGCTCAAAAAGTATAAGGAAAACCCGAAGGCATTCGACGACCCGGAGAAGAAAGCAGAGATGGACGAGACCATCGACGAGGCGATAAAGGTCGCGAAGAAAATCGTAAGTCTTGAGGGGAAGAAAAATTGGCCCGGCGTTTTCCGCGAGATGCACAAAAACCTGGCCAACATCTATATCGGGCTCGGAATGTTCGATGAGGCGAGGGCTGAGATCGAAAAGCTCAAGGAGTTCGGCGAGGTGGGAAGACAGGACGCCGAGGAGGTTTCGCAGAAGCTGGAGCAGGAGCAGAAAACGGAGGAGACGGCGTCCGGAGCATAGATGATCTTCATCGAAGGCCGTTCCCTTCTCCTGCTTGCTCTCATACCGGTGATACTTCTACTCCATCTCCTTAAACTGCGGCGCGGTGATCGGATCGTGCCGAGCGTCATGTTGTGGAGGGAGCTCGTCCAGGAGTCCGGCTCCAACCTCTTCTCCGCCCGGATCAGAAGGTCGCTTCAGCTTCCCCTGCAGATCGCCATCATCTCCTGTCTGGTGCTGGCGCTTGCAAGGCCGGTGACCACGGCCGTGACGCCGATCAAAGGGGAGCTTCTTCTGGTTATAGATTCCTCGGCGAGCATGGCCGCCCATGAGGACGGCGGGACGAGGCTTTCCCAGGCGAAGAACGTCGCCCGCTCGATCATCCGTTCCTTGAAACCCCAAAGCGTTACCCTCGTCGAAGCGGGTGTGAAGGTGAAAACGCTGGTCAGAAGGAGCTCCGATCTAAGTTTAATCCAAAAGGCTGTGGACGGAATATCCCCTTCAGATGGCCCGTGTGATCTGAGGGCGGCCATTATGTTGATCTTCTCCGAAGAGATGTCCGCTATCGCTCTCATAACCGATAAGATGGTGGATATCTCCTCCCTGCCCGATAGAATCTCAAATAGGTTGATGATCTATCGGGTCGGTAAAGACAGGCCAAACTACGGGATAACCGGTCTCCGGGTGGCGTATGATCCCCTTACGGATAGGGAGCTTCTCAGCCTCACCGTCGCAGCATTCAACGCCCCGCCTCGTCGAATTACACTGTGGGTCTACGCCGATGATAAACCGTTCCTGGCAAAAATGGTTCAAGTTCAGGAGGGTTCGCCGGGCCGGGTGACAATTGAGCTGAATAAGAGGTTGGCTACCAGGAGAATCAGCTTGAAACTGGAGGTTAAGGATGCTCTTGACATCGATAACTCGGCCGATCTGATCCTGCCCCCGCATGACAAGCTCAGAATTCTACTCGTGACAGGCTCCGAGAGGACGGGGTTTTTCCTCGAAAGATCGCTTCGTTCGAGCCCGATGGCCGATGTCAGATCTGTGAGACCGGAGGGATATCTGCCCGGGTCGGGATTCGACCTCACGATCTTCGATAACTGGGTTCCCCCGGAGCTGCCCCAGGGTTCTTTTGTCTTCATCAACCCGCGCTCAGGGCTGCCGTCGGCTCCCGTTGTGCGCTATCGACCCAATCCCCTCATACTTAACTGGGATCGAACGCATCCGATCATGAGAGGCCTGGATCTATCGGGCATAAGGATGAGAGGCATGTTGGAGATGGAGATGCCATCCTGGGCCATCCCCCTGGTCGAGACGGACGGTCAGCCGCTGATCTGGGCCGGCGAGGACGTGCATAGGCGCGGATTGGTATTCTGTTTCGACGCCTTTAACCCCGATGTCACCGATTTCCCTCTCAGACCCGAGTGCCCGATCATGATGGAAAACCTGATCGAGTGGTTCTCGAATGTGAGATATGTCGCTCCGCCCTGGGTAAGAGTCGGCCGGGATATCACGCTGAATACGATAAGCTACTCCGAAGTGAATCAGCTCGAGGTCGTCACACCTCAAGGCCGCAAGGTGAAGCTCGATCCCGATAGACCCGTTTTCAGACCTTTGACGAGGGGAATTTACGATGTGCTTGTCAACGGAAAGGAGGTGGGACGGTTTGCCGCCAATATGATAGATAGCTCCGAATCCGATCTATCCGTCCCGACCGGCAGGACGGTCCAGGGGGAGAAAATCAGGGTAACGCTATCCAGGCGAGAGTTGTGGAAGTGGTTCGCCATCGCCGGGGTCCTCTTGATGATCCTGGAGTGGTGGGCCTATCATAGGAGACGTTAATTATGTTCGGCTGACTCACCCGGCGGAAAGCTCCTCGGCATTGAGGAAGTCCATGTAATCTCCCTTCATCCCCATCGCGTAGTATCCTTTGGCCGTAGCATAACGGATCACACCCTCATCTAAGTAAAGCGAGGCTATCACGCCTATCAGTCGCTTATCCTCATATTCGGGGAAGAGCTCCCTGAATCTCCTGAGCTTCTCGGAGAACCTATCGACATGATCCGCCTTGAACTGGCTTTTGACCTCCGCGACGAAGATCACATCCCCGGCGATTCCTATCACGTCGAACTCCTCTCTCAGCTCTCCTTTTCTTCTCTTCCGCCTGATCATGATGTCGTCCAGTTCCAGTCCTAATCGTCTTTTGATCACCTGGGGCAGGGCGGGGGCAACGATGTCCTCAACCAGCGTTCCAAGCCTGTTGGCAAGGTCTCCCCATCTTTTGTTCATCTCCTCTTTAAAGAGCCGCATTTCCAGGGATAGCTGTCTCACGGAGCGGGAGGTCTCCTCCACTTCTCCGGACAGCCTCTCAAGCGCTATTTCGAGTCTATCAACCCTCTCCTGCAGGGTTGTTTGAGCCATCTGATCACCTCACCGCGGGGATGAGCTAAGGAAATTTAACATAGCCGCCGTGTCATGTCAAGGCGATGGACCGAGGTTCAGACGGGAGATCGGACATCCTTATTGACATAGACCGTTTGAGGTTTTAAAATTTGTAAGTCTCCAGATCAAGGGGGGATGAATCAAACTAGAGGGTTAGGATATGACGAAGGTTGAAGGAAAGAGATGGATAGAGAGATGCGGCGTGATCGCCGTGATAAGGGCCTCATCCTCCCAACAGCTGATAGATGTCGCCGCCGCGATCAAGGAGGGAGGCGTCGATGTGATCGAGGTGACGATGACAACCCCCGACGCCCTGAAGGTCATCGAGGCCGTGAGGGCCAAATACGGGGATGAGGTCTATCTGGGGGTCGGATCGGTTCTGGACGGGGAGACCGCCAGGGCTGCCATGCTTTCAGGCGCGGAGTTCATCGTGTCGCCCGTGGTGAAGCCCGACGTCATAGAGATGTGCAATCGATACGGCAAGATAGTCATGCCGGGCGCTTTGACGCCCACCGAGATACTGGATGCGTGGGAGAGAGGCGCGGATTACGTCAAGGTCTTCCCCGCGTCGATCGTCGGTCCCGGATATATCAAGGCGGTCAAGGCGCCGCTCCCTCAGGTGGAGCTGATCCCCACGGGAGGGGTGAACGTCGAAAACGCCGCCGATTTCATCAAGGCGGGGGCGACGGCCCTCGGCGTGGGGGGAGCTCTTGTAAGCAAAAAGGCGATCGCCGAGCGCAACTTCGATCTGCTGACGGAGACCGCTAAGCAACTCGTCGAGGCGGTGCGAAATGCCCGACGAGAGATAAGAGGAGGGTAGGTGAGATGGTCGAAAAGATCAAAGTCCTGGCTTGGTCGGAGCTCTCCGAGCCGAAATCGGTCTATCCCAACGGGATAAACGGAGCTCTGGCCGAATATCTCAACACCCTCGGCGATATCGTCGCCGAGACGGCCAACATCGATGAGCCCGATCAGGGGCTGAGCGAGGGGAAATTGAGCGAGACCGATGTCCTGATATGGTTCGGCCATGTCAGGCACGGCGATGTGACCGATGAGACGGTTGAAAGGGTGGTTAGACACGTCAAAGAGAGGGGAATGGGATACCTCGCCCTTCATTCCTCCCACTTCGCCAGACCCCTCAAGGCGCTTCTCGGAACAAGTTGCGCGTGGCGGGCATATGTAGAGGACGGCAAACCGGGCTACATCAAGGTGGTCAATCCGGACCATCCGATAGCTGAGGGGGTTAGCGATTTCGTCATCCCGCGCGAGGAATGGTACGGCGAGCCGTATGATGTGCCGATACCCGAGGCGGTTATAATCGCAGGGCTTTACTGCGACGGAAAGGAGCTGGCCAGGGACGGCTTGGTCTGGACGGTCGGCAACGGCAGGGTTTTCTACTTCCGCCCCGGACACGAGACCTTTCCGATCTACTATATGGACGAGGTGAGAAGGATAATCGCCAACGGCGTCCGGTGGCTGGCGAAGAGGGTTTGAAATAAGAGCGAATGACATTTATATAACGGTGGTGATATCATGAGCGTAGAGAGGATCAGGGAGCTGTCGAGCCTCCTAAACGTCGGGCTCGCGGATTATGATCAGCAACAGAAGATACTTCAAGAGGAGAGATTGAAGTTCATCCGACTCTCGATAACCAACGGCTTCGGCGACGATGAGAACAGCTCCCGCGAGGCGTGGCTGCTCCATTTAAAGCAGCTTGAGGACAGCCTCATCGTCAGATTGGAGGCGATGCGGCGGGCCATTCTCGAGGCCGCACGCGATCTAGAGGGGGATGGGGGGAAAGGATAGGAAGTTGATTTTCCCATCGCGCCTTGTTATAATTAAGGATGCTTGAAAACACGAGCTATGTAAGGAGGAGGAAAAGGGGAAGATCTCAAATCATGGGAGGAATCTCAAGGAAAGCAGGTAAGGTAAACAGCCTCACGGTGGCGGTTCAGAGCATATCCGAAGCGCAGGCCGTTTCGGGACAGCATGATGAATATCTGAGGCTGATAGAGGATAAGTTCAACACCAGTGTTCTTCTGAGAGGAGAGGGGTTCGAGGTAATCGGAGGTGAGGAGGAAACTCAGGGAGCTGCCAAGGTAATTGAGGAGCTTCTCGCCCTCCTTAGAAGCGGTCAGAGCATAGGTATAAACGATGTCAGATATATCATTCGTATGGTTAAACGTCAGGATAAGATCGTCGAAGTCGGAGAAACCATCCCGGTTCTCTCCAAGCGCGGGTTTATAAGGCCGAAGACGCCGGGGCAACGGAGATATGTGGAGGCGATAAAGACCCACGATCTGGTATTCGGAATAGGGCCGGCAGGAACGGGCAAGACCTACCTGGCGGTCGCCATGGCGGTCGCCTCGCTCAAATCCGGACGCGTGAGCCGTATCATCCTGACGAGGCCCGCCGTTGAGGCTGGCGAGAAGCTCGGATTTCTCCCGGGCGACATACAGGCAAAGATCAACCCGTATCTTAGGCCTCTTTATGACGCCCTTTATGACATGCTCCCGCCGGACACCATAGCCAAGTACATGGAGAAGGGTATCATAGAGGTCGCGCCGCTGGCCTTCATGAGAGGTAGAACGCTCAACAGCTCCTTCATAATTCTCGACGAAGCCCAAAACGCCACTGTCGAACAGATGAAGATGTTCCTGACGCGGCTCGGATTCGACTCAAAGGCGGTCGTCACAGGCGATATCACGCAGATCGACCTGCCCTCCAAGAAGGTCTCCGGGCTGGTGGACGTTCAAGAGGTGCTTTCCGGAATCGATGGGGTTGCTTTCGTCTACTTCACCGGCGAGGATGTGGTGAGACACGAGCTGGTGCAGAGAATCATAGAGGCTTATGAGAACCGGGATTACTCTAGGGAGGGAACAGAATGAGAAGGAGAGGGATCGGCAGAAGGAGCTCGAACGGCGACGTGGAAACGGCGCCGCTATGGCAGCGATTGAAGCTACACTGGTGGCTTACGGGGCTGATATTCGCCGTAGCTCTCGTTTGGCTTTCAATGCCTCTTAAGTATCAACCTATAGACGTAGGGCAGCTCAAGCTAAATGAACCCAGCCCATATACGATCACATCCCCGATAAGCTTCTCCTACCTCGATTCGGAAGCCACCCGACGTCGAAAGGCCGAGATCGAAGCCGAAACTCCGCCCGTCTTCGACATAGACAGGAAATCTCAGATAGACGATCTCAACCATATGTTCGAGGTCGTAAAACGGGTTCGATCCCTTCAGATCCCGCGCAGGGATAAAATAGAAAGGATGGCCAACGACCTGATCATAGGGGATTATCTCTCCCTCAAAACCAGAGAGATACTGGTCGATACGAGCGATGACGATATAGATGGGATAAGGGACAGGGCTGCTTCCATAATGTCGAAGATTCTCGATCGTGGGATAGTCCCAAGCCAATTTGCTCAACGGCTGAAATCCGAGCTCGGAGGAAGTAGAAGGTGGAGGGAGACGGTGGCGGAGCTGCGTTCTAAGCTGGAGCGACAGCCGTCCGATATGGAGATAGCCGCCAGGATGCCCGTGGAGATCCAGCCGGATGGGAACATCATCAAAGCTGGGGAGCTATATCTATGGGCCGAAGCGGTGGAAGCCGTTCAAAGGGAGATCGAGAGGCTGGGGAATTATCCCTTCAAGGACGTGGTGGGGGAGATCGTCAGGAACCTGATAAGGCCGAACGTCTCTTTCGATCCCAAATTAACCGCTCAAAGGCGTAAGGCGGCCGCTGCCGCCGTCAAGGACGTCTACAAGCAGGTGAGCAAGGGCGAACAGATCGTCTCGAAAGGCGAAAAGCTGACGAGATCGGATCTCGATAAACTGACTATGCTTTCCAAGTCGCAGAGGGGTTTCTCTTTCACGCTTATGGTAGGCGTTGCCCTCCTCGTAGTCGCCCTGCTCCTATCGATCGTATATTATATCCTCAAATTCGAGCCGGAGATACTGGATGAATATAGAAAACTTATGACGATATGTCTTTCCGTCCTCCTGATAATGGGTATCGGCAGGTTGATAATCAGGTACGGCTCCAATTCCCTGCCCATGCCTGAGCTGCTGGTTCCGACCGCCATAACATCCGCCATTACCGCCGTCTTGGTCAGTCCGCACCTGGCCATGCTGGTTACCGTGATGATAGGCGTGCTCTTAAGCGTGATGTGCGGCAAAACGCTGGAGATAGCGATCGGATATTTCGCCATGGTTTTCATCGGAGGGATGGTCGCCATATATGCTCTGTCAAAGCTGAGGCATCGGCGTGAGCTCATAGTGGCCGGTTTTTACGTATCGATCGCCAATATCGCCCTCGCCCTGAGCCTTTCGCTATTGCAGAGCGAAGGGTTGAACGTGATGATCGTTAACCTTCTCTCAGGGATGGCCAGCGGGCTCACTGTGGCCTTCCTCACACCGGGATTGCTTCCCTTCTTCGAATATATCGCCCAAACCACTACGGAGATAAAGCTGCTGGAGCTCTCGGATCTGAAAAACCCTATCCTCGCCGAGCTCGAGAGGGTTGCTCAGGGCACATATTATCACAGCATCAACGTGGCAAAGCTGGCCGAGGCGGCTGCAGAGGAGATAGGGGCTAATCCATTGCTCGTCAGGGTCGGTGCCTATTACCACGATATCGGAAAGATGAGACATCCGCTCTACTTCATAGAGAACCAGAACGGAGAGAACATACATGATAGAATCGGCCCCGCTATGAGCGCCAGGATCATCATCTCACACGTTAAAGATGGCGTCGAGATAGCCAAACAGGAGAAACTACCCAAGATCGTTCAGAACATCATCCAACAACATCACGGCACCTCACTGATAACCTATTTCTACCATAAGGCGCTCAAAGGCGAAAAGAGCGTCAACGAGGAGGACTACAGGTATCCGGGGCCTAAACCCCAGACGAAAGAGGCCGCCCTTATCATGCTCGCCGATTCGGTCGAATCGGCCGTTAGATCCACCTTCACCAAGGGAAATCCCAGCTATAATGAGATCAGAGAGCTCGTCCAGAACGTAATAGCCCAGAAGGTCGAGGACGACCAGCTCGACGAGAGCAACCTCACACTCAAGGATATAAAGGACATATCCGATACTTTCATCAAAGCTACCGTCGGCATGTTCCACCAGAGGATAGAGTACCCTCAGCTTGAGGTGAGGGAGGATGAGGTGATACCGATCGATTCGGCTAGAAGACGAAGGAAATCGGATGGCTGAGATTGAGATCATCTTCTCCGAAGAAGCTAAGGGCAAGATCGATGACAGCGAGAAGATCAAGGATCTGATACGAAGGGCCGCCCTAACCACCCTGGAGATGGAAGGTGAGGACGGAATTGTCAGTGTGTTGGTAACGGATGATGAGGAGATTAAAAGGCTCAATAAAACCTATCTCAACGCCGATCGGCCTACCGATGTGCTGGCCTTCTCGATGATGGAGGGCGAAGAGGTTCGATCGGGCGGAGGAGAGAAGATATGGGGGGATGTGGTGATCTCCGTGGACACCGCCGTGAGACAGGCTCAGGAGTATAACAATACCCTCCACGAGGAAATCGCCCTCCTGATCGTTCACGGTGTGTTACATCTATTGGGATATGACGATCAAGACGAGGAAAGCTCGGCTATGATGAGAAAGAAGGAGGCCGAGGCCCTCATGAAACTGGAAAGGAGGTAAGGAGAAGCTTTGGACGCATCCTCTTTTTTAAAGCTTTTCGGTCTGTTTCTCTCCTCCATCGCCTCGGCGGTTTTCTCGAGCATGGAGATGCTGCTCAACCGACTGAGGCGCGAGGAGGTGAAGGAGATCGTCGATAAAGGAGGATCGGACGCCGACAGGGTGACGGATTACCTCCGAAACCCGAGGAAATACCTCGGAGCGGCGTTTATCATCAAAGGGTGTTGCCTTGTCGTGAGCACAATCCTCTGCTTCATGCTCTTCCGGCCCATAGTCGCCTCGCCGATCTACGGCAATCTGATCAGTTTCGCCATAGCTTCGACCCTGATCGTTCTACTGGGCGAAATTATCCCCTATAACTACTCGAAGAACAGAGGCCCCACTTCGGTCGTGCACGCGATATCAACGCTGAAATACACCTATATGCTCCTCTATCCCCTCATCAAGCCCCTCCTCTGGGGAGGGAACATAGTCATCAGGGCCTTTGGAGGAACTCCGGACGGTGAAAACGGAATGGTCTCGGAGGAGGATCTGGAAGCGCTGCAGATGGTGGCCGATAGCGATGAGGTGTTGGAAGAGGAAGAACGGGAGATGATACACAGGATCTGGGAGCTGCCCGATACGCTCGTGCGTGAGATCATGGTCCCCAGAACGGAGATGGTCTGTCTGAACGTCGAGTCCGATATCCAAAAGGTCCTGGACGTCGCGGTGGAGTCGGGACATTCCAGAATACCCGTCTACGAGGACACCATTGACAACATCATAGGCGTCCTATACGTGAAAGACCTGCTCAGATGCTGGAGAGACGGGATCTCTCAGGTGAATCTGGCGGAGATCATCAGGGAACCCTTCTTCGTGCCCGAGGTGAAGAACGTCAAGGATCTCTTCAGGGAGTTGAGGCTCTCGAGACGGCATATAGCGATCGTGGTCGACGAATACGGCGGGACGGCGGGGCTGGTGACGATGGAGGATATCCTGGAGGAGATCGTCGGCGATATACAGGACGAATATGATCTCGAGGATCAGAGCTTTCAGAAGCTGGATGAGAACACTTACATCGTCGACGCCAGGATCGATCTACATGAGGTGAACGAGAAGCTCGGTATAGAGATGCCAGCCGATGAGGTTGAAAGCATTGGCGGACTGCTCGCCGAACTCCTAGGTAGGGTACCTGACCCGGGGGATGAGGTCGAATACGGGGGGGTCAAATTCACAGTGCTGGAGGCCGATGAGAGAAAGGCGATAAAGGTCAGGATAGAGGTTCCGAGGAAATCAGATGAAGAGGGCGATAATTAAACTCAGAAGATACTTCCTCGCCGGCCTGCTCGCCCTGCTTCCGACCATAGTCGTGGTTCTGCTCGTCTTTAAGCTAGTCGCACCGATAGATGAGTTCGTGCTGGCGAGGTTCTCGGAGATACCGTGGCTCAGGCCCATAAGCAAAATACCCGGTTTGGGTCTGATCATCGCGACGGGCTTCATCATCCTCGTGGGCCTGGCCACCACCAACTTCATCGGCAGAAAGGTCGCCGGATACTGGGAAAAGATCATATCCAGGATACCGCTTTTGAGCAAGATCTATATCACGGTCAGACAGATAGCCGATGCGTTTATCAGGTCGGGGGATAGGAAGAGCATATTTAAACAGGTGGTTCTACTGGAGTATCCCAGAGCGGGGATATATTCGATAGGCTTCGTCACCTCATTTGGAAAGGGGGAGATAGCAAGGACGCTCGATCGAAACGTCATACACGTTTTCATCCCCACCACTCCAAACCCCACCTCAGGCTTTCTCCTGATCGTTCCTGAAGATCAGGTTGTCCCTCTGGAGATGAGCGTCGAGGAGGGACTGAAGCTGATAATCTCGGCCGGTGTGCTCATACCGACCGAATTCAAACCCTTGGATTCATCGAGATAGATGTAGTATAATTTCTAACGTGAAGGGAGAAGAGATAAGAGACAAAATGCGGAGGTTCTATCTGACCTCCGAAGTGTATCTGGGATTCCTGCGCAGGCATGATGAGGGGTATCTCAGGCCGTATGTCGATCTGGTCTCGGCCTTCGCCGATCCAGGAGAGCTCATACTGGAGCTGGGCTGTGGCAACGGGCTTTCATCTATGATGTTGGCCCGTAAAGGGTATAGGGTGGTGGGGACGGATCTCTCACCCTTCTTCCTGGCGGAGAGCTCAAGATGGATCGGACCCGATCTCTCATATATCGCCTGCGATGCCCTAGAGCTGCCTTTCAAGGATGAGAGCTTTGATCTCGTCTGTTCAAACGAGCTGATCGAGCACCTGCCGGACGTCAAGATGGGATTGGATGAGATGATGAGGGTGGTTAAACCGGGGGGCAGAATCGTGATCGTCGGTCCCAATCTCTGTTCGCCTATACTTCCGCTGATGGATCTGATCAAAAAGGCTTTAGGACGACATGATGAGATCGTCTGGGCCGGATCGATAGGCGAGGGGCTAAAGTTATGCCTGAAGAACTTCCTCATCTCCATCGGAAAGAGGCTATCGGCAAGACCTCGCTTTATATATCGCGAGCCGGATCTCGACGATAAGGTCATAGGAGGCGATTCCGATAGCTCCTATCTCGCCTCGCCGATAGACCTCGAGAGATATTTCAAGCTCAGGGGATTCAGGATCGAAAGGTTATGCGTGGGAGTGGGAATTAAGGGGAAGATCATGGCTCGAATCATGCCTCGTATGGGGCTTTATATCAGCATGGTTTTCAAAAAACCGCACAAGGCAGGCGATAGAGTATGAACATCAGACCTGACGATTTCGTTCTGGAGATAGGCAGCGGCCACGATCCAAAAATCAGATCGGATGTGTTATGCGATAAGTTCATCGAGGATGACACGCAGCGCGGCGGACCGATCGTGGCCGATAGGATGCTCGTCGCCGCAGACGGACAGTATCTTCCCTTCGCGGATAAATCATTCGACTACACCATCTGCTCACACGTCCTGGAACACGTTGAAGATCCCGAACTGCTGCTTAAGGAGCTCATGAGGGTTAGCTACAGGGGATATATCGAGACGCCCTCTGAGATCGCAGAGAGGCTTTACGGCTGGCCGTACCATAATTGGATCGTCAACCTGATAAACGGGAAGCTGGTGATACAGAAAAAGGTGGGGGGAAACCAGTTCGGCCAGCTTTTCCACTGCCTTGCAGCTCACGATAAGGACTTCGCCAGATTCCATCAGAGGTACCACCACCTCTTCCTCGTGCGGTATGAGTGGGAGGGGAGGATAAACTACACCATCCTGCCGCCCGACCCGTCGCCGCTCCAACTGGAGTCGGCTCAGGCGGTGGAGGAGCTGCTGATGAACGCGCCGGAGGAATCGCTCTTCGACTTCTTCATCTCTTACATCAAAAACTCGATGCCTCAGAGATGGAAGGTCAAGATCAAATCCTTCCTGGCAAGGCGACGTAAGCCGCCTGCCAAAACGCTTAAGGATATAGTCGTCTGTCCCCTCTGCAAGGGGAAGGTGGAATGGAGGAGAAATGAGATAATCTGTCACAGATGTGATATAGCCTATCCGATTAAAAACGGTATCCCCTATCTTTTGGTCCCCGAGGACAGGAAACCGGGGCGTAGCCGAGGGACAAGTTAAAGATGAAAACCTTAGAGGAGATTCGCTTCTGCAAGCTGTGCTGGCTGATCTGGGAGGGAGAGGATAATGAATTTATGGCCGGGGAAATAGCGCCTGCTGGGATCATCCCTGGTCTGAATAGGCGCGATACAAATAGCCCAGCGTATAAACCGAGGATAGATGAAACCAATAGCGATATCCACCTGGTGGTTCGGAAAACAGGCCGTCCTGAAAGCCGGTGAGCTTCTGAGAGAAGGCGTCAGCTCCCTGGATGCCGTTGAGGAGGGGATTAAGGTTGTGGAGGACGACCCTCAGGTCACCTCCGTCGGCTACGGCGGACTGCCGAACAGCAGTGGATACGTCGAGCTTGACGCCGCCATCATGCACGGCCCCACCCACAACGCCGGGAGCGTCGCCGGATTGAGATACATAAAGAACCCGATCTCGGTCGCCCGAAAGGTGATGGAGCTGACCAGGCATGTCATGCTTGTGGGGGAGGGCGCCTTTAAGTTCGCCCTACAATGTGGTTTTCAAAAGATGGAACTGCTGACGGAAGAGAGCAGGAGGAGGTGGCTGGAATGGAGGAAATCCAACGAGGAGGTCGAATCGCATGACACCGTCAGCCTCATCGCCCTCGACTCCAACGGGGATCTAACGGTGGGGTGTTCCACGAGCGGCCTTGCGTATAAACTCCCCGGTCGTGTTGGAGATTCGCCCATAATCGGTGCGGGCGTCTACGTGGATAACGATATCGGCGCAGCGGCGGCGACGGGGGTGGGCGAGGAGATCATGAAGTTCTGCGGCAGCTTCCTGATCGTCGAGAAGATGCGCGACGGATTTTCGCCACAGGAGGCCTGCGAATATGCCGTCAGACGTATCTTAGGTAAAAAGCCCGAAGATAAAGAGATCATGGCTGCTTTCATCGCCCTGTCCAAAGACGGCTCCTTCGGCGCGGCAGCCACAAAGGAGGGCTTCTCCTACGCCGTATGGAGATCCCCCGGCGAGGTGATCACGGGACAACCGGAGGTTGGAAATGAATAGCAGAGGGGGATTATCGTTTCAACAGGTCATCGAATATGTGGAGATGCTTCCACCGGAAGATCAAGAGATTCTGGTGGAGCTTATCAAGCGAAGATTGATAGAGCGACGACGTGCGGAGATAGCTCATAATGCTGAAGAAACCCTGAGAGCTCTGCGCGAGGGTAAGGCATGCCGAGGAACAATTGAGGATCTTAAGGATGATCTGTTGAGAGAAGAATGAAAACCCTTGTATGGCATACAAGTTTCCGCCGGGCTTTTAAACGATGTATAAGGGGAAATCCCCGGTTAAAAGATCGAATTTTTGAGGTCTTGGAACTGTTAGTGGAAGATCCCTTCATTCCAGCCTTAAGAACCCATAAATTGCGCGGACAGTTGGAAGGTTTATGGGCTTGCTGGGTGGAATATGACTGTCGAATAGTCTTCACCTTTGAATCTGATCCTGATTCCGGTAAGGAAATGATCATTCTGATCGATATTGGTTCGCACGATGAGGTATACTAGAGTAATGAGCGAGCAGGTCGATCGTATAGATGAGATATTAAGGCTCGATAGGCTCGTAGACGAGCTCGATCCCTCCGGCCAGCCGAGGATCGAGATAACGTATGCCCCCCATGAGACCCTCCCCGAAAGGTTAGGCGTGCTTTCCGCCTCCTTCAATCCCATAACTAACGCCCATCTGGAGATGGCCCTTAAAACCAGAGAGGAGATCCAACTGGGAGGGATACTGCTGTTGTTGACGAAGGTCAACGTCGATAAAAGGCTCTTCGGAGCGACTCTGACCGACAGACTCCTGATGCTCCACCTCGTCGCCAGGATGTACGATAGGTTCTGGGTCGGCATATCCAGCCACGGGAGATTCGTGGATAAGGCCCGCGCGATAAGATCGAGCTTTCCGCACGTCTTTCCTTTCTTCATAGTCGGATACGACACCCTCGTCAGGATATTCGACCCCAAATATTACGAAAACCCCGAAGGAGAGATAGGGGAGCTTTTCGATAAAGCGCGGCTCATCGTCTTCACCAGGGGGGATAAAACGATCGATGACGTGCTCCGATTTATGAGACATCCCTCCAGATCGAAGTTCTCCGATAAGGTTCTGGCAATGGAGATTCCGGAGCGACTCGCCCATCTCTCATCTACACTCGTCAGGGAGAAGGTGGCCGCCGGAGGGGATATATCCGGCATGATCCCCGAGGAGATCAGAGGATTCATAGAGAGAACGGAGCTCTACTCCAGATCGTCAACATACGATCTGAGGAGGAAGTTGGTGGGATATCTGAAATCGATCTACGAATCCCCACCTGAGGATGTCAAGGGCGACGTGGACGTGGCCGTAAAGCTCATGGCCGTTAACTCACGGGTGGGCGGACGGTTAAAGGAGATCATTCGCTCCGGAGCCATGCCGCTTCAGCCTCGAAGACGAACCCTTAAGGGCGAATCGCTCATAGGAGACTTCGACCTGACCTGTCCGCCGATACATGAGGAGGAAGCCGTGGAGGAAGCGCGCAGATGCCTGCACTGTCCATCTGCACCTTGCAGAAACGGCTGCCCGCTGAACGTGCGTATCAACCAAATCCTGGCTCTGATAGCCGAGGGCGAGATTCCGGAGGCATACCTGACCCTTCGATCCGATAACCCCCTCTTCGGCGTCACATCCTTCCTCTGCCAGGACGAGCTTTATTGCAGGGAAAGCTGTTTCCTCGGTAGGCTGATGGGGCATAGATGTTCGATAAGAAATAAGGAGATCTTCAAATTCCTCTGGCAATGGGGCAGAGAGAGTCGCGATGAGATCCCTCCGCCCTTCAGGATGAACCTGCTCCCCAGCACGGTCAGAGTGGCTGTGGTCGGATCGGGACCGGCAGGTATGGCAGCAGCATGGAGGCTAGCTGAACGGGGATGTTCGGTGACCATTTTCGAGAGGGAAAATCATCCCGGAGGTATACCATACTGGGAGACGCCGCGCTTCAGATTTCCCGCCGATCAGGTGATAAATGACCTTATAAACGACCTGGAGCGGCTCGGCGTGGAGTTCGAGCTCGGTATCAGCATCGGTAAGGAGGGCGATCTCAGCCTCGACGATCTATTTGAGAGGGGATATACCTTGGCCTTCCTGGCCACAGGGCTCACCGTGGCGAAAAGGTTGGGAATACCAGGTGAGGAGGAGAGCGGCACCATCTCGTCCAAGGATCTCTTCAAGATGGAAAGGGAGCTGGGGGTGGAGGAGATGATAAGGCGATTTAGGGGTAAAAGGGTGATCGTCACCGAAGGGGGAAACACCGCCATGGACACGGCGAGAACCCTCCTGAGATACGGCGCACAGCCCCTCGTGGTGTACTGGGAAAAAGGACCTCGTTCCCTAGAAAAGGAGTATGAAGCGGCTAAATCGGAGGGCGTCCAGTTCATGTTCCTCACAAAGCCGATTCGGATGGAAAGAGATCGAGGCCGAATCATCATGAGGGCCGTGAGGATGAAAGATGGAGAGCTTTCGCACGGAAATGAGCTCGAGTTACAGGTGGACGCCGTCGTTAACGCTATAGGGGCGATTCCGGATTTCAAGGACGAAAACCTGATCTTGGACGAAAGAGGGTTCGTCAGGGTCAGTCCGGATGACCTCTCCACATCACGCGAATCGGTCCTTGCTGGCGGAGATCTGATAGAGGAGGGAAACGTGACGAAGGCGATAAGGGATGGCTTCAAAGCGGCCAAGATCATCCTGAGCGCCTATTACGCCGAGGAGGTGGGAAATTGACCGACATCTCGACGGTTCTGGTCACAGGCGGAGCCGGATTTATCGGATCACACCTGTGCGAAAGGCTCGTCTCCCAAGGGATAGAGGTGGTCTGCCTCGACAACTTCGATCCCTTCTACGACCCTAAAATCAAGTGGGGAAACATATCAAACCTTCTGAACCTACCCAACTTCACCCTCATCGAAGGGGATATCAGGGATTTGAAAACTCTCAGGCGGATCAGAGAGGGATACGAGTTCGGAGCTGTGGTTCACCTCGCCGCAAGGGCCGGGGTTAGGAGATCCGCCCGCGAGCCGCTTCTGTATGAGGAGGTGAACGTCAGGGGAACGCTCAACCTGCTTGAGACCTTCAAGGACGCATCCCTGAAGAGCTTTATCTTCGGCTCATCCTCCTCGGTTTACGGGATCATCCGCGAAGCGCCGACGGGAGAGGATGATGAGACGAGCAGGCCGATCTCACCGTATTCGGCCACCAAGAAGGCGGGGGAGTTATTGTGCTATACCTATCATCATCTCTACGACATCCCGGTTACCTGCTTGAGGTTGTTCAGCGTCTACGGCCCTAGGATGCGGCCTGATCTGGCGATACATAAGTTCGCGAGGCTAATTGAGGCGGGAGAGGAGCTGCCCATACTGGGCGACGGCAGGGCGAGGAGGGATTACACGTATGTTTCGGACATCGTGGATGGGATCATCTCGGCGCTGAAGAGGCCGTTTGGATATGAGGTGTTCAACCTTGGCAACTCGCGGGCGGTGGAGTTGTTGGAGATTGTGAGACTTTTGGAGAAGAGCTTAGGGAAAGCTGCGAGATTAAAGTTCCTCCCACCTCATCCCAGCGACGTTCCGGAGACATGTGCTGATATCAGCAGGGCGGTGCGGATGTTGGGGTATTCTCCCAAAGTGGAGATATCAGTCGGCATTCGAGAGTTTGTGAGGTGGTTCAAACATCATCAATAATAGCATCTTCCCTGCTTCATGTGGCTATCCCGGCAAAGCTGAGAAGCCCAGTTGACTCTCGCTTAGTAATGTCATCGTGAGTCGAGAATACCCTCCAAGTTACATATTTCACCACCTTTGTGATATAATAGTAACGTTATGAGGTGCCGGTTTGAGATCGTCTCACAAAAGAGCATAGAGGATCTGGTGATAGAGATCGAGAGCAGGAAGATCGAGGCCAAACGGGAACAGATCGCCCATCTGTGCCTGGAGCTTGAAGAGATGAAACTCGATCTGCGTCGTTTTGAGGCGGAATACGGGGCTATGATCGGTAAACTGCTCCTCGAACTGGATAGGCTGAAGGTGAAGCTGAAGGAATATTCGCTTAAGATCGAAACCGCAAACGCCAATCCGAATATGACCGAGGAGGAGATCGATCAACTGATAGAGGGGAAACTGAAATGGGAGAGGGCTAAGGTGGAGAAACAGGAGGAGATGTTGGAGAAGATCAAAGATGAATTCGAACCCGGGGAATCGGATCGAACGGAACGGGAGGAGATGAGGAGGCTCTACCTGAAGTTGGCTAAAAAGTATCACCCCGATAAGGCTGAGGACAAGGAGAAAAGCGAGCGGATGATGGCCATCATCAATAAGGCTTATGAGGAGGGCGATCTTCAGCTCCTCCGAAAGCTCTCGGTGCAGGTCGATGATGAGATCGAAGAGCCCAGCAAAAAGCGGAGGATCGAAAGGCTCAGGGAGCAGGACAGGAGGCTGGATCGCGTGATCGCCGAGCTGAAAGAGGAGATAGAAAGGATAAGGAGATCGCCGATGTATAGGCTGAAATGTCAGGTCGAGGCCGCAAAAAGACGGGGCGAAGATCTGTTTGAGAGGATGGCCGAGGAGGTGAGGGGGAAGATCAAAACCCTTAGGTTCCGATTGGAGCTTATGAGCGCGAGGTTTAAGTCCATGATGAACCTCAGAAAGAGCTTGAGAGGTATGATGAGATGGCTTTAAAGGACAAGCTGAGACCCGAGACATCCAGACTTTTCCTGGCGATGGGCGTGGGGGTGGCGACCATCCTGTTCGCCTATTACGGAGGGAAACACGCCGAGATATTTACTGACGTGATCATCGGCGGATCCGTGGGCGTGATCCTCTATTTCCTGACCTCCAAACCCTTCAAAAATCTCAGGCGTGAGAGGATCAGATGTGTCAACTGCGGCAGGAGGTTCACGATCAAGATACCCGTCAACACCTTCATCACCGGCTTCGCCAGAGGTGATACTAAGCCCCAGGTCTATCCCAACGAGAAGACGCTGCTGATAACACATAAGAAATGCGGCAAGCCGATGTATGTCTTTTACAGGGAGACACCTCCGCTTGAGGTGCTCGCCAAATCCAGAGGAGGTAGGTGATGTATCCCAAACTATTTCAGATAGGGCCGATAACGGTATGGTCGTTCGGGGTGATGATGGCGCTGGCTTTCATCACAACCTCAATACTTCTGCAGAAGGAGCTTGCCCGCAGGGGCGTTAACGGCAATACGGCTAGCTGGATAACCATAGCGGCTATCGCCGGTGGTATAATAGGCGCGAAGTTCTATTGGGCCTTCGAGCACTTCGGGGAGTTCATCCACAGCCCTCTCTCGTCGCTCTTCACGGGGAGCGGATTGACCTGGTATGGGGGCGTGATGTTGGCCGCCCTGGCGGTCGCGCTGACGATAAAGCTCTCCTGCAAAGGCAATCCCTTCTGGAAGGTGGCCGATCCGATAGGACCGCTTATAGCCCTGGGATACGCCATAGGGAGAATGGGATGCTTCCTCTCAGGCGACGGCGATTACGGTCCGCCCTCCAATCTGCCCTGGGCGATGGCCTTTCCTCACGGCACCGTCCCGACACCGCCCGGCGTCAGGGTCCATCCTACACCGCTGTATGAGATAGCCCTGTCACTGCCCATCTTCTTTTACCTCTGGCATATGCGTAAGAAGGTGGAGGATATGCCGGGATATCTGTTCGGGATGTATATGATACTGGGGGGATGCGAGAGGTTCATAACCGAGTTCTGGCGTCTGACGCCTAAAACACCCTTCGGTTTAACCTACCCTCAGACCTGGAGCCTGCTGATGATAGGGGGAGGGGCGATTCTGGTCTGGTATGCTAAAAATCATAGGATTACTCCACAGGAGACGAGACGAACGAAAGGCAGAAGGAGGGGAAGGTGAGGGGGAGATTTGACGTCGTGGGGATCGGCTACTCCTCCGTCGATTACCTCGGGATCGTTCCCAGTTACCCTCCCGAGGCCGACGAGAAGACGGAGATGTTGGAGTTTACGATGCAGGGCGGCGGGCCGGCGGCCACAGCCCTTGTGACGCTTTCAAAACTGGGGGCGAGGGTCGCCTTCATAGGCAAGATCGGTGACGACGATTTCGGCGATTTTATGCTCAGAGAGCTTCAACGAGAAGGCGTGGATGTATCGATGACGCTCGTCGAGCCGGGCGCTAAATCCCCCTTCGCCTTCATAATCGTCGAAAGGGGAACGGGTAGGAGGACGATCCTCTGGACGAGATCCACCGCCTCGGAGCTTTCACCGCGGGAGGTGGATATGAAGCTCATCGCCTCGGCCAGGATGCTCTACCTGGACGGCCTTCAGATGGAGGCGTCCATCCAGGCCGCAAAGATCGCCCGAGAGAAAGGCGTTACCGTTTTCCTCGATGCCGATACACTCTGGAGCAGATCCGAGGAGCTGATAGGTCTTTGTGACGTGGTGATCGCCTCGAAGAGCTTTGCCAAAGATCTGACGGGAAGCGAGGATTATGAAGGCGCGATCCGAGCCATAATAGATCTCGGCCCCCGAATCGCCGGCGTGACCCTGGGAGAGGAAGGCTGTATCTGCTGCGATGGCGGCCCGATCGTTCGTAAGCCGGCCTTCAAGGTGGAGGTGGTGGACACGACGGGGGCAGGCGATGTGTTCCACGGGGCCTTCGCCTATGGACTGCTTTCGGGATGGGAGCTGGATAGGATCGCCGAGTTCGCAAACGCCGTCGCCGCTCTGAAATGCCGTAAATTGGGCGGCAGGGCCGGAATACCCACCCTGGAGGAGGTGCTTGACTTTTTGGGATGGACAGACGAACATCTATCTCTCTCCTGATATCTCTCCTCATACACGCTTCGCCCTTAATCCTCCTGAGCCTCTTCAACTTCACCCTCCCATGGGGGCGTTTCACCGTCCCAAATCGGATGGATGAGACCCTTCCTCTGAGGTCAAAACCGATGCAGGTGGATATAATCGAAGCGAGACCGGAGGTCCGAAGGCCGCTGTTCGGCAGGGATTCGATCACAAAGAGGGCAAAACCCAGAGAGATGTTGGCAAAGCTGAACAGAGGCATGAAAAACGCCGCCTCCATCCCCACCTCCGTGGATACACGGAATATCTCCAGGCCGCTGAAGACGGAATTGAACCTGATAGATCCTGCAAGCTTTATGGGGCTCGAGGAGCCGAGCATAGGCGGCCTGAGCGAGCCCGATTACCGCAATGAGGAGGGATCGAAGGGAAAGGGGAAGGCGGAGAACAGGGGAAACAGCGCCGGCTCGGGCGATCTGGATTCTCAGATGTCGGATCGGCTTCAGA
This sequence comes from Candidatus Poribacteria bacterium, assembly GCA_021162805.1. NCBI lineage: Bacteria > Candidatus Poribacteria > Candidatus Poribacteria bacterium. Next base: position 2,411 of record JAGGXZ010000003.1, on the reverse strand, counting down.
GAATCGCCGCATGGATGGGGAACTCATCAAAAGCCGACGCCGTCGACGTGGCCTTCATCCTCGACACAAGCGGCAGCATGGAGGATAACATCAAGGCTGTGGGGAATCACCTGGACGAAATGGCCGCCTCGCTCAAATCAAGTGGACTTGATTACAGGATAGCTGTGGTCAAATTCAGATATCTGCGGAGGGATATGCTCGTCTTCCCGTTCACAAAGGATGTGGACAGATACAGAAGACTGCTCCGAAATGTCAGATGTTATGGGGATGAAAGGGCCCTCGACGCTTTAGATAAAGCTATGGATCAGCTTCAGTTCCGTAAAGGGGCAAAACGGCATTTCATACTCGTCACGGACGAGCCGTTGAAGGGAAGTCTCCCGTTTGTAGAGATACTGAACAGGTGCAGGCGTATGAGAATAGCCGTCACAGTCATAGGGATAGATGACCCATATCATAAAATTCTCGCCGGACAGACCGGCGGTATATTCCTTCATATACCGAGGTGAAAGGGATGAGAAGGATCAGCGTGGGTGTGATCACGGTCAGCGATAAAGCCTCCCGCGGGGAGCGAGAGGATAGAAGCTATCATGCCATAAGGGATGTACTCGAGGGTTTCAAAGGTCAGACAGCTCGCTTTGAAATTCTCCGATATGAAATTGTGCCGGATGAAAGGGATCGGATAGCTTCGCTGCTCAGGAAACTTGCCGATGAGGAAGGGTTAGATCTGGTGCTTACGACGGGTGGAACGGGCCTTTCGCCCAGGGACGTCACACCTGAGGCGACGATGGAGGTGGTGGAGAGGATCGTGCCGGGCATACCGGAGGCGATGAGGGCGGAGAGCATCAGAAAAACACCCGCCGGGATGCTTTCCAGATCGGTCTGCGGGATAAGAGGTGGAACGCTGATAATAAACCTGCCGGGAAGCCCTAAAGGTGCAAAGGAGTGTTTGGAAGCCGTGATCGCCGCCCTGCCCCATGCGATAGAGGTCCTCAAGGGCGATCTAGGGGATCACGAACCGCCGCAACCGTAGCCTTTCTGCCATCATTTAATCGTCCGCCCCAGGTCAGGAGCGAGGATCGAGGAACCAGGAACGGAAAACGTTACAACGTTAAACGTTGAACGTGCAACGGATTTTCCTCTCTCCTAGCTCCTCGTTCCTTATTTCAGTATCACCATCCTTCTTATGACCGAATAACTCCCCGCCGTGAAGCGATACAGATACACCCCGCTTGCGACCCTTTCCCCCATACCGCTCCGCCCGTCCCAATACGCGGCCCTCGATCGGTCGACGTAATATCCCGCCGGAAGCCTTCCCAGATCCAAAACCCGAACCACCCTGCCCGATATATCGTATATCTCCACCCTCACCTCAGCATCATCCGCCAATTGGAACGGTATCCATACCTCAGAGTTGAACGGATTGGGGAAGCTGGCCAGCAGACGTGTCCTGTGCGGCGCAGTGCAGAAGGGAACGCGTATCTCCCCCAACCTTCCGAGACGCCCCTTGCCATCTACGACCTGTATGTCCCTGAGCGCTATCCCTTCCCTGCTCCTGCCATCGCCTATCACCCGGAATCTAAGCTTGAGCAGCACTCCATCTCCCCTTGATGGGCCGGATCGACTCGCACAGAGCACCCTGCCCTCATGGAAGAGGAAAAGGGTATTTTCGAGGAAATCCCCCTCCTCGACGTCCATCAGCTTCAGCAGGGATCTATCGTAGCTCAGCACGAAACCATATGCCTTCATCCAAGCGTTTCGGGCAACCACCTCCACCTCTACGATATCGCCCCTGTGCGGGAGCCTCTCGGGCAGCTTCAGGGCCAGTTGCCCTCCGGAGTAATCTTTCCCCTGAGATGGTGCCGCCGGAGCCTTTCCTCCCACCTTCTTGCCGAAGTTCTCGGCCAGTATGCCGAAATCGAACAGATCCACAACCCCGTCTCCGTTGAAATCGGCCTTCGGATCGGTCGTCCCGAAGACGGAGGCCAGGATGTTGAAGTCGAACAGATCCACGAATCCGTCCCCGTTCGCATCGCCGAAGGGGAAGGTATCGTAATCCGGAAGCGGGTCATACGGCCCCCAACTGGGTGAGAGGTTGCCGAGGCTGACGACTGTGTAGCCTGCATTCTTACCGTTGAGGCTGCCACCATGGACGATCAACTCTGAGTCACGGAGGTCGACGTAGTTCAGATCAACCTGACCGCTGGAGTTGACCTGCAGAGTCCATCTCGATCCTCCTTCCCCTTCTCCGGGGCCGAGCAGTTGTATGTGATCCGATGGTGAGCCCGTCACCTTCCATGTCCCGTTGACAACCACACTAGATCCTCCTGCAAAGTTATACACCGACCCAGGCGTCACATCTCTTACAGTCGCCCCTCCCGCTATGGTGAACGTCCCATTGATGTTGACGTTTG
>JAGGXZ010000002.1 GCA_021162805.1 Candidatus Poribacteria bacterium | reverse complement strand
TTTTCATCGCCCCCTCCTACAAGGAAACCTTTTTTCTTCTTATTTGTCAAGCCTTCGATGAACCATCTCATAGCTTCCGGGAATTCTCAGCCGATGTGTTCTCAATCAAGATCGAAGTTTGATGTCCAAGAAATCCGCAGCTGGTAAAGAAAATACTGAGAATAGGGAGTAATATACTTGCCTTCCGTATGCCTTTCCCCATAAACAGTCCTAAAATGCTAGATGGATTTAGCAAGCTAATCAAATGGAACGCCTTTCCACAAGCAGTGAAGAGTTTCACTTGTAGCCTCAACGGCTCAGAATTTCCCATCTTCCTTCCTCCAGAGCTGGACTGAGTATATCACCCGTGATCTCACCTAACCAGGATGGAAGTTTTGGAGGTGAAGGAAGCGGCGTGATCAAAGCTATCGGTTCCCCCTTGCAGGTGACCAAGATGGGTTTCCCGGTTTGTTTGACTTTGGAAAGCAGTGAGAGGCACGTTGCTTTGAAGTTGGACACGGGAATAATTTCCACCGCGATCCCTCCTTCGGGAGATATCTTACCATAGTTAGTGATCGTAATCAAACTCAAGATCTCCACTCAGAGCGATATATTTCTGAAGGTTCTCTGCAATCCTGCCCATATACCTGCCTAAGGTGAAACGCCGCTTTAGATCCCTAAATCCTGCTAACTCCTTGCACTTGAGAGTCTCATACTGTTTAGCCGCCTCTTGCACTCATCCAGTATGTCGACGGTTCGGCTTGCGCCGATGCGCGCCACTCCAAGCGCTCGAACCTCAAGCAGCTTGTCCAGCGTCCGGATCCCTCCCGCGGCTTTGACCTTCACGTGCGGCGGGGTATGCTCGATCATCAGCTTCAAATCGTGAATCGTCGCCCCTCCCTCCCCATAGCCGGTGGAGGTCTTCACGAAATCGGCTTCCACCTCACCGCATATCTCACAAAGCTTGATCTTATGCTTGTCCTCAAGATAACAGTTTTCAAATATGACCTTGATGATCTTCCCCCTTTCATGAGCCAGATCGACCACCGCTTTGATATCCGACCTCACGTAGTCCCAATCCCCGCTGAGAACTTTGCCGACGTTGACCACCATATCCAGCTCCTCAGTACCGTCATCGAGCGCCTCCTTGGCCTCCGCCACCTTGATCCTAGTCACATGTGAGCCGTGGGGGAAGCCGACCGTGGTGGTGCAGAGATCAAGAGCCCCCGTTCCAAGCGCGCCATGATGATAACATTTGACAAGATGGAAAGACAACCATTATAATCATTTGGGCTCCTCAGAGCACGGGAGGTTTGGTGCGGGTGAAATGAAGCTCGAAAAAATCGAAGATCTGGACTCGCTCCAAAGGGAGATCCTCAAAGGGGAAGATCCTAACAAGGTGAAGGTCCGCATCTGTATGACGGGATGCAGGGCTTACGGTGCAGGTGAGATAAGAGAGGCCTTCCTCTCAGAGATAAAGGAGAAAGGACTCGAGGAGAAGGTGGATATAATCTCAACCGGATGTCACGGCTTCTGTGCGAGAGCTCCCGTTATCGTCATAGATCCCTATGATATCTTCTATCAGCAGTTGACTCCGGATGACGTGCCCGAGATCGTTTCCGAGACCTTGCTCAAGGGCGAGGTGGTTGAAAGGCTGCTCTTCAGGGATCCAAGAGATGGACGGGTTTACGTTAAAAGCGGCGAGGTGCCCTTTTACAGAGAGCAGACCAAATGGGTGCTCAGAAACTGCGGTAAAATCGATCCCACCGATATCCGCCAGTACATCGCAAGGGGAGGGTACTCCTCTTTGGCGAAGGTCCTCTCCGGGATGAAACCGGAGGAGGTGATCGAGGAGGTAAAAAGGTCAGGACTCCGCGGAAGAGGTGGAGCGGGATTTCCGACAGGCAGGAAGTGGGAGTTCACGAGGCTCGCAAAAGGCCATCCGAAATACATCATCTGTAACGCTGACGAGGGCGATCCGGGGGCCTTCATGGACAGGGCGGTGCTGGAGGGCGATCCTCACAGCGTCATAGAGGGGATGCTGATCGGCGCATATGCGATAGGGGCTCAGGAAGGCTATATCTACGTCAGGGCCGAATACCCCATAGCGGTCGAACACCTCCAGATAGCTATCGAACAGGCCGAGGAGCTGGGATTGCTGGGCGAGAATATCTTGGGAACGGATTTCTCCTTCAGGATAAAGATGAAGAAGGGAGCGGGTGCTTTCGTCTGTGGCGAGGAGACAGCTCTGATAGCGTCGATCGAGGGGAGAAGGGGTATGCCGAGGCCGAGGCCGCCCTTCCCGGCACAATCCGGCCTTTGGGGCAAACCCACCAACATCAACAACGTCGAGACCTGGGCCAATATCCCCATCATCATAGAGAAAGGTGCCGACGAATACTCGAAGATCGGCACCGAAAGAAGCAAGGGGACGAAGATATTCGCCCTGGCGGGCAAGGTGAACAACACGGGATTGGTGGAGGTGCCGATCGGGACGCCGTTGAGGAAGGTCATATTCGACATAGGAGGCGGCGTGCCGGAGGGCAGGAGGTTCAAGGCCGTTCAGATCGGCGGGCCATCAGGGGGATGCATACCTGAGAGACATCTTGATCTGCCGATAGATTACGAGTCGCTCACCGAGGCCGGCGCGATAATGGGCTCAGGTGGAATGGTGGTGATGGACGACGCCACCTGTATGGTCGATGTGGCAAGGTTCTTCATGGATTTCATCCAGAGCGAATCTTGCGGCAAATGCGTCCCCTGTCGCATCGGAACCAAGCGGATGCTTGAGATACTTGAGAGGATAACGAAGGGAGAGGGAAGAGAAGGGGATGTCGAGCTGCTCGAGGAGCTGGCCTGGACGATCAAGGACTCGGCCCTCTGTGGGCTTGGCCAGACCGCCCCTAATCCGATCCTCTCGACGATCCGGTATTTCAGGGACGAATACGAGGCGCATATAAAGGAGAAGAGATGTCCGGCCTGTGCCTGTGAAGCCCTCTTCGACTCTCCATGTCAGCACGCATGTCCCGCCGGGATTGACGTTCCAGGATATGTTAGCCTCATAGCCGAGGGAGATTATAAAGGGGCTCTCTCCGTTATCATGGAGAGGATACCGTTCCCCGGCGTTTGCGGCAGAGTCTGCCATCAGCCCTGCGAGTTGAAATGCAGGAGGAGCGAGGTGGACGCCCCCGTGGCGATCAAGGCCCTCAAACGTTTCGCCGCTGATCAGGCATGGGATGAATATAGGAGAGAACTGATCGAGAAGGTGAGAAAAATCGAAAGAAGGGAGAAAAAAGTTGCCGTCATCGGCTCCGGTCCTGCCGGCCTTTCAGCAGCCTATCACCTGGTGAGAAAAGGGTATCCTGTGACGATGTTTGAATCGGCTCCTGTCCCCGGAGGGATGCTCTCCCTTGGAATCCCAGGCTATAGGCTTCCTAAGGATATCGTGCAGAGGGAGATACAACTCATCAGGGATCTGGGAGTGGAAATCAGGACGGAAACACCTGTGGGTGAGGATATATCGCTCGACCAAATTAAAAGAGAATTTGATGCGGTGTTCATAGCTGTCGGCGCCCAAGGCAGCGTAGGGCTCGGAATTCCGGGTGAAGATCTCGAGGGTGTTTTGAGCGGCTTAGAACTGCTCAAAAAGGTGAATCTCGGTGAAAAGGTCAAACTCGGCGAAAAGGTCGCTGTAATAGGCGGCGGAAATGTGGCTATCGATGCCGCCAGAGTAGCCGTGAGACTCGGCGCCTCACAGGTTCAGATTCTCTATCGCAGAACCCGATCTGAGATGCCCGCCATTGAAAGCGAGATCGAAGAGGCAGAAAAGGAAGGGGTGAGGATCGAGTATCTCACCTCGCCTCGAAGGATCCTGGGAGGCGAAAAGGTTAAAGGCTTAGAGTGTATAAGAATGGAGTTAGGCGAATATGACGAGACAGGACGTAGACGACCCATCCCCGTTGAGGGCTCTGAATTCAGGATCGATCTCGATCAGGTGATCCTCGCTATAGGTCAAAGAGCTGAGCTTCCATTCATCGAAGGGGAGTTGAACGTCGATCCGATCACGCTGGCCACACAGATACAAGGGGTCTTCGCGGGAGGAGATGTCGCTACAGGCCCAGCGACTGTCATCGAGGCGATAGCCGCCGGGGAAAGGGCCGCTATCTCAATTGATAGATATCTCAGAGGACAGGATCTGATGGAAGGTCGGCTGGAGATCAGGAAGAAGTTCATCCCTCCGGAAGAGCTTGAAAGGGAGATCGAACCCTCAGAAAGGGGGAGACATGTCATATCGAGCCTCCCCGTTAAGGAACGAATAAGGGGATTCCAGGAGGTTGAGAGGGCCTTGAGCGAGAGCGATGCCCGTGAAGAGGCCAAACGGTGCCTGAGATGCGACTTGGAACAGAGAAGGGGAAGCGGATAAACGAGGAGGGAGTAACATGAGGGTGTTTTACGATGCCCAAGTGGATGCTCTATACGTTGAGTTTCGCCCTCTGCCCCCTGGGAAGGCTGAGGCGCGAGAGATAAGCGAGGATGTGATAGCTAATTACGGCCCCAATGGCAAGCTGGCGGGGCTGGAGATTTTAAACGCTAGCTCAGTTTTAGGAGACGATGCTGATAAAGTTGTCTTGGAGATCTTCCCTTCCCTGAGGGCGAAAAGGGAAGCAGTTTAAGCGACTAAGCAGCTGGAGGTTGAACGATGGGAAAGGTCAGTTTAATGATCGATGGACGAAAGGTCACGGTCGAGGAGGGGATGACGATACTGGAGGCTGCCAAATCGATCGGCATAGAGATACCACATCTCTGTTACATGGAGGGCCTTCCACCCACAGGCGCATGTAGGCTCTGTGTGGTTGAGGTTGAGGGCGCTAAAACCCTCGTCCCCTCATGCTCATATCCCGTCTCGGAGGGGATGGTCGTATGGACGAACACCGAGAGGGTCCGGAAAGCCAGGAGATTGGTCATCGAGCTTCTTATATCCGACCATCCGCTTGACTGCATGACATGTGAGAAAAGCGGCTCCTGTCTGTTGGAGAAATACGCTTATGAGCTGGGCGTCTCGAAGAGCAGGTTCGACGGCGAGAGGCACTCCTATCCCATAGACGACACAAATCCCTTCTTCGAAAGGGATTACTCCAAATGCGTCCTCTGCGGCAGATGCGTCACAGTCTGTCAGGAGGTGCAGTATCAGGGCGTGATAGATTTCATCTACAGGGGATTCAGGACGAAGATAGGGGCTGAATTCGATAAGCCCCTGGGAGAAACGGACTGCGTCTCATGCGGCAACTGCGTCCTCGTCTGCCCCGTCGGAGCTCTGATCGAAAAGGGGAGAAAGAGGATGGGAAGAGAGTGGGAGCTCGAAAAGATCGAGACCACATGTCCTTACTGCGGATGCGGATGCAGTCTCACGATTCACGTCAAGGACAATAGGATTGTTAAGGTTACCTCCAGATCGGAGGGAACCGTAAACCAGGGATGGCTTTGCGTCAAGGGGAAGTTCGCCTTTGAGTTCACACATCATCCCGACAGGCTCACGAAACCGCTGATCAAGGAGAACGGAAGGTTCAGAGAGGCGAGCTGGAATGAAGCCCTCTCGCTTGTGGCGAAGAAGCTGGGCGAGCTCAAAGAGAAATATGGTCCAGACTCAATAGCCGGACTCTCATCGGCAAAATGCACCAACGAGGAGAACTACCTCTTCCAGAAATTCATGCGGGCCGTGGTGGGGACGAATAACGTCGATCACTGTGCGAGGCTCTGTCACGCCTCGACCGTCGCGGGTTTGGCGAGGGCCTTCGGTAGCGGTGCGATGACCAACTCCATCGACGAGATCGCCGACGCCGAGTGCATCCTCGTGACCGGCTCCAATACGACCGAGAACCATCCCATAATCGCCCTTCGGATCAAAGAGGCCGTGATGAAAAACGGCGCCAAGCTCATCGTGGCCGATCCCAGAAAGATAGAGCTGGTCTCCTTCGCAACGTTATGGCTCAGGCAGAGGCCCGGAACCGATGTGGCGCTCTTTAACGGGATGATGAACGTCATCATCTCCGAGGAGCTACACAATGAGGAGTTCATCGAAGCACGAACGGAGGGATTTGAGCTCTTCAGGGACTTCATCAAGGACTATACCCCTGAGGCGGTCGAGAGGATAACAGGGGTGCCGGCCGAGAGGATAATCGAGGCGGCGAGGATCTACGCTAAAGCTCGAAGAAGCTCCATAATCTACAGCATGGGCATAACCCAGCACACCACCGGCACGGATAACGTCCTGGCTTTGGCTAACCTCGCTATGCTCACCGGCAACGTCGGCAGGGAGAGCACGGGCGTCAACCCCTTGAGAGGGCAGAACAACGTTCAGGGAGCCTGTGATCTCGGCGCTTTGCCGAACGTCTTTCCCGGATATCAGAGGGTGGACGATCCTGAGGTGAGGGCCAAGTTCGAAAGGGCTTGGGGTGTGGATCTGCCATCGGAACCCGGACTGACCGTTGTCGAGATGATGCACGCCGTTGAGGAGGGGAAGATCAAGGCCATGTACATCATGGGCGAAAATCCGGCCCTTTCCGATCCGAACCTGAACAGGACTAGAAAGGCTCTCCAGAAGCTGGACTTCCTGGTCGTTCAGGACATCTTCCTCACCGAGACGGCCGAATATGCCGATGTAGTGCTTCCAGCGGCGTCCGCCTTCGAGAAGGATGGAACCTTCACCAATACGGAGAGAAGGATACAGCGGGTGAGAAAGGCGATCGATCCGCCTGGAGAGGCGATGGAGGACTGGAGGATAATCTGCGAGCTGGCGAGGGAAATGGGCTATGAGATGGATTACGACTCACCGGCAGAGATCATGGCCGAGATAGCGTTGCTTACCCCGATCTACGGCGGGATATTCTACGACAGGCTCGAGAAAGGTGGCCTACAGTGGCCGTGCACCGATCGAACACACCCGGGGACGAAATTCCTCCACAAGGATAAGTTCTCGAGGGGATTGGGTAAATTCCACATCACCCCCTTCAGGCCAGCGGACGAGCTTCCCGACGACGAATATCCGCTTCTGTTGACCACCGGAAGGGTGCTCTATCACTGGCATACCAGGACGATGACATCGCGCGTTAAGGGGCTAAACGAGATCTATCCGGAGGGGGTTGTGCAGATAAGCTCGGAAGACGCTGAGGAGCTTGGGATCAAAGACGGCCAGCTCGTCAGGGTCAGATCGAGGAGGGGAGAGGTCACGGCGAGAGCTTCTGTTACGGATGTCGTAAGCAAGGGGGTGGTTTTCATGACGTTCCATTTCAGGGAATCGGCCGCTAACCTTCTGACGAACGACGCCCTTGACCCGATAGCCAAGATACCGGAGCTCAAAGTCTGCGCCGTTAAGATCGAGCCTGAAATGAGAGACGGGTGAATGGGATAACGATGGAAGAGGTTATTCTGAGCGAACGGGTGGCTTTAGGGCTTCCCACGCTAGCTGGATTGGAGCTCTACGAGGCTTTGGAGACAGCGAGGGCGATCGGGTTCCAATCCGTAATGTCCCTGCCGGGGGGACCTAACACGAGGCATTCCCTTGGTGAGTTTCCGACCTTCAGATTTTATGAGCTGAACGAAGATGGCCGTTGCAGACTTAAAGGGATGCTTAAGAGGTTCAAACATATCGCCGTCCATCAGGCATGGGATGATGATTGGAAGAGTTGGATAGACTGCGCTGCCTATCTTGAGGCTGAGATAGTCACGATACACCATAAACCCAAAGCTACTGTTGAAGATCAAGCGGAGTTTCTCCGAAGGATCGGGGATTACGCGATAGGGAAAGGGGTTAGGATCGGCGTCGAAAACGTCGGTGGAGATCTGAAAAAGTTCGTGTCGCTGATCGAATCTGTCGAACATCCCTCGATGGGGGCGACCCTGGATGTAGGACATTGTGCTTATTTCGATGATATAAAGTCGATATCCAACTTGGAGGAGAGGGCAAAGACGCTGAACGATCTTATGGAAAAACTCGTAAGAGAGTTGGGGGGAAGGCTCCTTCACCTTCACGTCCATAACGTGCGTCTCAGCGATTGGAGGGATCACCGGTCAGTCCCCGAAGGCGTTATAGATTTTCCCCGACTGGTTCAGACGTTGAAGGAGATCGGTTATGGAGGGTTGTTCGTGATAGAACTGGAGGAGCCGGAGATGATCGAAAAGGCAAGGGAATCAGGAAGATATCTCTCGCGGTTATTGAATGAACGGCGTTAATAGTGTAAAATTTACGGTGATCTGGAGGTAAAGCATGAAATCTATCAGTTTGATCTTGATAGCCATACTGATCCCGGTGTCTGGAGCTTGGGCAGGCTTCATACCAAAACCCGATGAGACTTTACCCTATGGCGAGTCCATATGCGGTTTGACACCGCGGTCACCGAAGATCGATGGGGAGCTCAGCGATTGGAAATACGCCGTTTTCGTGGCCTTCGATTCCGAGAGGGAACTATTCAGAGGTAAAGGTTCATGGAAGGGGCCCGATGATCTGACTGTGATCTGGAGCACGATGTGGGATAAGGATGACTTCTACTTCGCTGCTGCCGTCAGAGATGACAAGTTCAAGCCGTCTAATAACCCTGCTCAGCCATGGCTTGGCGATTGCATTTTCCTCTACTTTGACGCATCCAACACCAAGGCCGGGAAACCGGATAACAAGATAAACCTCGCACTGATCAACGGCAAACCTGTGGTCAGCGACTGGAGCGGCAGAGGGGTCGACATGACCTCCGCCGAATTGGCGATCGCTCCTGAAAAAGAGCTCGGTCCTGCAGGTATGATCTACGAGGCAAGGATACCCATGAAGCTGATACAAAACATCAAGGCTGAAGAGGGCTACTCCTTCGGATTCACGCCAGGGTATGAGGAGGGAACCAACGATCCTGAGGGTAGAGGATTGATTTTCATGGATTGGAACGGTGTGGATCCGGATGTGGCCGCGAATTTGGGGAAATTGACGCTTGGTGGGAAACTTGCCGTGACGCCTCTCACAAGTTTGCCCATGCTTTGGGGGAAGCTGAAGCTCAGATGATCCGCTTAAAGCCCCGCTCTTTTCATCTCCTCCTTTAGATCATCTATCGTGAGATGGGTATATCTCTGAGTTGTAGTTAAGGATTTATGTCCTAATATCTTCTGGACCGCCCTTATGTTTACGCCTTTCTTCAACATTCTCGTTGCCGCCGTATGTCTCAAGGTGTGAGGCGATACGTTCCTGTCTATCCCGGCTTTCTTGGCGAGTCTTTTGACGACCCTGTTTATCGTCCTGGTGCTCCAGGGGAAAAGATGGTCATCCGATTTTAGGAATCTCAGAATCACCTGAAGATGTCTCTTTGAGCCCTTCGGCATCGGTATAACCCTGTCCTTTCTTCCCTTGCCCGATCTTATCGTTATGATACCCTCCTTCAGGTTGACGTCCTTCGCCTTTAAAGAAGCCACCTCGGAGAGCCTCAACCCGCCTCTTGCCATCAGTGTGATCATGGCCGGGTATCTGGGATCTATCATCTCCTCAGCAGCTCTTTCAAGCTTTCTCACCTCAGACTCACCGAGAAAATTCGGTAGTTTCTCCTCTCTGCCCCATACCCATTCTACCGTGAGTATATCCCCTCTTCTACGCCATCTAGCCCATGCCTTTATTGAGGCGAACTTTCTCCGAAGGGATGAAAGCTTTAAGCCGTCCTTGGATAGCCTTTGAAGCCATTTCTCCAAATCCTCCACTTTCGCTGAGGGATATTCCGAGAGGAACGCATAAAGATCGTGTGTGTATTCATAGATCGTCCTGGGAGAAAGACCTCTTGATTGGAGATGTTCCCTAAAAGCTTGAACCTCCTCGCTGATGTCATCTAATTTCATCTCAGTCCCCCGGAAACTCAAGAGCGGTTTTGAATTCCGGCGGTAATTATAACGGAAAATCGGACAACAGGTCAATATAATTTCTGAGAATAAGCGACCTATTCAGTGGGGAAGTTCCAACCCCCGGTCGATAACCATGATCAAAACCTTTACACCGTGAGCAACCGGAGGAGAGGAGTCCCGGAAAAGCTCGCAAAATACAACTTGACGGATATAATCACTTTGTATTATCATGATTCTGAATCTAAAATCAGTGAGGAGCCCGATGATGACGATCGGATTTGCCGGATTTTTGTTTATGACGCTCACGGCATTGCCGTTCGCCGATCCTGAGCGAGCCGCCGAAACGGCACATAACCGTCCGCCCGGAGGGCGATGTCAAGCTCGACTTTATCGCCCGCCGGCTCGGCGATCGGATCTACATCTTCGTCGTTAATTACGACGAGCGTCTGCGAGAGGCGGACGTGAAAATCAGTGTGGAAGGCTTGCGCAGTGGACAGGAGATAACCGTCATTGATGAAGGACGAACCTTGACGGCGAAGGCGGGGTGGTTCGAGGACGCGTTCGCCCCGCTTGCCGTGCATATTTATACCTTATCCCTGTGATCGATGTATGTGAGGTGATCGTTACGTCCCGTAAGGCGTGTATACGTACCATCTCCATAAACTCGCTTCTCCACGGCAACCGCTCATCTAAAGAGGCCCGTTTTCGGGAGAATCTGCGGCGGAAACTATATAGCTGGTTTATCCTCCTGGCGTGCATCATTCCGTGTAAATACGGCATTTCAGGGGAGGTTAGGATGAAGATCGTCGAAGAGGGAGAACCGAAGGCGGTCATCATATTGGGCGAAAGGCCCACCTGGTTGGAACGACATGCCGCCGAGGAACTGGTTCGCTACATCCAAGCCATAAGCGGAGCCTCGCTCCCGATCGTAAGCTGCGATAAATGGCGGGGAATCGGGAGGGAACAAACGGCTATCCTTATCGGTCGCCCGGAGACCCACACGCTTGTGGCCCAATTTGCGGAGGAGGGGAGGGTGAAGCTGTCCGCCGATTATCCAGGGCTGGACGGCTTCATCATCAAGATCCTCCCCCAAACCCTCGTTCTAGGAGGTAGCACCGACCCTGGAACGCTTTACGCCGTCTATTACCTCCTCGAAAATTTCTGCCATGTCGGTTTCTTTCAAGATGGCGAGCATATCCCGCAGCGAAGCACCATCACTTTAGGCGAGATAGACGTGGCCGAAAGGCCATACTTTGAAATCAGACAATACCTCCAGACATGCGCTTTCGGCTACACCACATCCTACTGGGAATGGGAGGACTGGAAAAGGGAGCTGGATTGGATGGCGAAGCGATACCTGAACACGATGATGGTTGATTGGGGGCATCCCGAATGGCGACGTATTGCCGATTACGCCCGCAAGCTGGGCATCAAAACCATCCTGCCGGGAGCAGGACTGGGTGAGGTCTCGGAGGAGTTCATGAGGGAACACCCGAACGTCAGATATGTGAAGATGCAATGGATTGAAGCCAAACCCTATTTCGTCATCCATCCCTCCGACCCGATATTTATGGAACGGGGTGTTGAAACCATCCGGAGAAATATCCGGACCTACGGCACCGATCACATTTACAACGTAGATCCATACTCCGAGCAGACGGTCTTTCTCCAGCCCGAAGAGGTGAGGAGAATGCGGATCGACTTCGCCAGGGCTACGGCGGCTTATATCAAAGAGGCCGATCCGCAGGGAATCTGGTATGCCAGCGGATGGGCGCTTTTGGCACCGCCGTGGCCGGAGGAGACGGCGAAGGCGTTCTTAGAGGCCATACCCGAAGACATGTTTTACATCTGCGACATCTGGGCGGATGAGAACTCCATCTATAGGAAATACCATTACTTCTACGGGCGGGATTGGGGCTTCGGCGTGCTTCATTCCTTCGGCGGGGACGATACCATGCGGGGCGATCTGGCAGGGCTGATAAGAAAGGTCCAACAGGTTGTGAATGATCCCAAAGCTGATCGGTGTAAGGCTTTCTACATCAACCCTGAGATAATCCACTACAATATCCTCTATTTCGATCTGGCGGCGAGGCTGTCGTGGGACCCCAGGAAGGTCAACCTTGAAGATTTCCTCTCCCGCTACGCCCTTCGCCGCTACGGGGAGGAATCAGCGGCCGATATGCTGAGATGTTTGAAGCTGTTGGCGGAAAGCGTCTACAGCACCTCTAGTAGGGATACCGAGCCCTACTATCAACACAGGATTTATCCTCCTCTGGCGCCCAATCGAAACAAATACGCCCACCTCCGCGAGTTGGAGGAAGCCTTGAAGATAGCCCTCGGTGAAAGGATGAGACAGAGAGATAACCGCCTGTTCGCCAATGATCTGGTGGATATGATGCGCCAGTACATCGCCGAACTCTCCAACTACCACCTTGAGGAGCTGTATCAGGCATTTGTGGACGGTGAGAAGGAACGTTTCGAGCAGGAGGCGTCCGTCCTGAAAATTCTGATGGACGGATTGGAGGAGGTCCTTTTCTCCAGGGAAGAGTACCGCATCCTTCCGATCATCGAGAAGGCGAAACGACTACACAGGGATAGAGACCCCGCCGATGTGGAACGATCCATCAAAGATGGGATGTTCACCTTTGTCAGCACGCCTTGGCTTCGGGACTATCAGAGCAAGGATATGTTTGAACTGGTTCGTTTTTACTACCGTCGACGGCTGGAGGCTTTCGTCGCTGCCCTGAGAGAGGCTCTGAAAAAGCGTAGTAAGGGCGTTCCAACCACGCCGAATCTACTTTCAAACCCGGGCTTTGAAGAGGGAGAAGGAGATAACCCCGCCCGCTGGAGCACCGAATTCGTTCATAAGGGCGGAACAGCATCCAGGATAGAGGGAATATCCACATCGGGCAGATTCTCCGGCAGGCTCCACGTGTCTGAGGAGGGCGGTTACGCAAACCTCTACCAGGATGTGGAGGCGAAACCCGGTGAGGCCTACTACCTCAGCGCAAGGGTCAGAGTGAAAGGAAAATGCCACGTCAGCCTGTATGTGGATTTCATGCGCGCCGCGGCCGAATGGCCTCGGGCGGTATTCGCCCAAACGGGCGTGGCAACGGCACCAACCGATGGAGAGGACTGGGTGACGGTTCAAGGCTGGTTCATCACGCCGAAGAAGACGGCGAAGATGCGGATCTACTGTCGGCAGGAAGGGATGGGGACCTCATGGTTTGACGATCTGAGGCTTCAGAAGGTGCCCGTGGAAGAGGCCCCAATCGTGCCTCGTGAAGAGCTGGACGCCCTCTACGAACAAATCGAACGGGAGTGGCTGGATGAGCCGTTAGAGCACATAGGGAAAGAGGAGGTGGACCCGGTTGAAACGGTGGCTGACGTGTTTTCCAGGATTAGCCCTTATGCTCCTCGCCTCTTTAATCGGGCGGGAGCCGATAACATCCGCTGATGGGGGAGGAAGCATGATGGCGGGGGAGAGAATATCCGACGGGGAACTCATTCAACGGCGGATCGACGCCCTCCGTGGCAAGGGCGGTGTGCGAGGAGAACGAGGCTTACGGAAACGGCGGGCCGGGCATATGGTTCTGTGAGGTGAGAAACAGCGTCATCAGAAGGAACAAGGTGCGCCATAACGGCGGTGACGGAATTCACCAACAATTACGTCGCTGAAAACGCCAAGGGGGGTATCAAGGCGGTGGAGGGCAACGCGGTGATCGAATGGAGGTCTCACATCCCGCCCATCTTCGACATCGGCGTCGCCGGATGAAATCCAACAACATCCCGTTCATGGAAGCGCTATCGAATTGGAACGAGGTGTGCATCAGCTTTTCCTAGACGATCACCTGATCGAGCGGATGGACGGTCTGCGGCGGGTGGTCAACTCGCCGACACGCCATCCGAACAATCCCGTGATACGGCCTGACAAACCGTGGGAGAACCTCTGCTCTGCTTTATGAACTGCCCAGAGGCCATTGCTACTGCGAGAAGCGAAAGCACGTCGGGATGGCCGGGTTTATCACGGCGATCCTGATCAACGGCCTGAGCAGATACTACTTCTTAACGGGCGATGAACGGCTCCCCGAGGCTATCGATCGGGCGGTGACCTTTCTCGATAACGATACCTGGCGTGAGGAATGGCGGGATTGGAGATACACCTCCTGTCCTGCCAGCAGGGCCACCGGTCGGGGTCGTGGTTATGGCGCATGTCAACGGTTTTCAGATCACCGGCAATCCGGAACATCTCCGAATCCTAAAAGTCGCCTGGGAGGCTAAGTTCCAGTAACTGCGTGGAATCTCATCGACGGGCCCCGGTTTCGGCAAGAGCTTCTCATCCAGGATGTATGGCTGTGCGGAGGCCGTCGCCCTGCTGGCATCCTCAGCTCATCCGACATAGCTCTATTCGGTGATACCGCTACACTCTAAAACAGATCCTCACCCTCCGTTATCTCAAAAGAGGGTTCCTCTCGTCCGGCCGTTGGAGCGGCCCTGGGAGGTCTGGCTTTCGGAGGGGATCCTACATCCTTAAATTGGGCCCTGTATAGTTTGGCGTAGAGCCCGCCTTTCCCCAGAAGCTCCTCGTGTTTCCCCATCTCAACTATCTTACCCTCATCCAGCACCAGTATCACATCGGCGTTCATGATGGTTGAGAGCCTATGAGCGATGACAAAGGTAGTTCGGTTTTTGACGAGGTTGTTTATCGCCCTTTGTATCAACACCTCGGCCTCGGTATCCACGGAGGAGGTCGCCTCATCGAAGATCAGTATCCTCGGATCGGCCAATATCGCCCTTGCGATGGATATACGCTGTCGTTGTCCTCCTGAGAGCTTAACCCCTCTCTCGCCGACGATCGTATCATATCCCTCCGGCAGCTCCATTATAAAGTCATGGGCGTAGGCCGCTTTTGCGGCCTGTATAACCTCCTTATCCGTCGCATTTGGCCTGGCATAGGTGATGTTGTTCCGTATCGTGTCGTTAAACAGGAACGGCTCCTGAAGGACGATGCCTATCTGCCTGCGCAGCGATTTCACCTTGACCTTTCTCAGATCATGTCCGTCGATCAACACCCTTCCCTTTGTCGGATCGTAGAACCTCGGTATCAGGTTGGCCAATGTGGTTTTGCCTGCTCCGCTTGGGCCGACGAGGGCGATCATTCGCCCCGGTTCAGCCACGAAATCGATATCCTTCAACACCTCTATCCCGTCGATGTAACTGAAGGAGACGTTCTCGAACTCAACCCTACCTTTTATCCTGGGCAATTCCACAGCGTCGGGAGCATCTTGGATCTCAGGGACGGTGTCGAGCACCTCGAACACCCTCTCGCTGGACGCCAATGCCTGCTGAATCATGTTGTAGAACCTCGTTATGCTGGTTATAGGCCCATATATTCCCTGGACATACTGGAAGAAGACGACCAGCATTCCCGGATTCATCTCGCCCTGAACTGCCTTAAGCCCGCCGTAACAGAGGATTATGATGTATCCGAGCTGGTACTCCAGCCCGATTATCGGCCTGAAGACGTTGAAGAGCTTAGCCAGCTTCACGTTGATGTTATAGAGATCTCTGCTCTTGTTGTTGAACCGTTCAAGTTCGCTCTCCTCCCTCGCAAATCCCTTTATCACCCGGATCCCCGAGATGTTATCCTGAAGGAGTGCGTTCAGCTCACCTATCCTCTCACGCATCACCCTGAAGTTTCTCCTGAGGACCCTGCCGAAGAAGAAGGTGGTGATCCAAAGGGCGGGCGTGACACTGAGCAGCATCAGCGTCATACGCCATTCCCATTTGAAACAGAAGTAGAGTATCCACATCAGCGAGAACATACTGGTTATGAAGTCTATTATCGGGCCGACGATGACCCTCTCCAGCGAGTTGACGTCGTTGATCACCCTGGACATGATATCTCCGGTTGGCTTGTCCTCGAAGTATCTGAGCGAGAGCCTCTGCAGATGTTTGTAGACGTGAGCTCGCATGTCGTAGATGAGGGATTGACCCAGTATCGCCATGGTCAGCCCCTGTGTGATGGAGATCGAATTGGCGACCAGATAGAAGAGGAGGAACATGCCCGAAAGCACGAAGAAGTTGACGACATGCCTGTTGACGGTGGGGAACCAGGTCTCGCCGACGAAGTCCATCACTTTATGCATGTAAGGTTCGATCCATATCGCCTTCCCGAAGAGCAAGCCTCCTCCCAATCCCCTTCCCCCGACAGGAGGACGCCCGGGGCGCATCTGCTCGCCTACCACGCTTGTGACCTCGTTTATGGTCACCCCCATCACCTGTGCGGGCAGGACTCTCATAAACGAGCTGAAGGTTGCAAGCAGCAACACCAGGAGAAGCATATACCAGTAGGGTTTGGCATATCTGAGGAGCCTGGGATATGTCTTGCGTATGCCCCCTTTCGGCCGATCGACAGGAGGTCCTCCTCGTCTGCCCATGAATCCGCCGTGGAAGTGCAGATGGATGATCATGCTCATGGCGATCATAAGCAGCCCGACGAGATACAGCAGCATCTTGTTCCCTCCGTAATTGATATCCTTCCCAATAGACGTTATAATCTAGTAGGTGTTTAATATGTAACCATATAACTGATGGGGATTTCAAGGAGGAATTGCTATGAGAAAGCTTCTGGTCTTAACCCACTCGGCCGGATTTAAGCACGATTATCTGCCGACGGCCGAGGAGGTTATAGCGGAGATAGGGAGGGAATCGGGTCAGTTCGAGACCACGGCCACCCAGGACTGTTCCCTGATAAACGCCGGAAACCTGAAGAATTACGACGCACTGCTCTTCGCAACCACCGGGGAGCTGCCTATGGACGAATCGCAG
Organism: Candidatus Poribacteria bacterium; assembly: GCA_021162805.1. Taxonomy (NCBI): domain Bacteria; phylum Candidatus Poribacteria; species Candidatus Poribacteria bacterium. The sequence continues at coordinate 16,246 of JAGGXZ010000002.1, read as the reverse complement.
AAGAAGGCTCTGATCGATTTCGTGAGGGTGGATGGGAAAGGATTTATCGGCGTGCATAACGCCACGGATACCTTCTACAAGTTTCCCGAATACGGTCAGATGATAGGCGGATACTTCAACGGCCACCCGTGGACCCAGGAGGTCGGCGTCATCGTGGTGGACTCGAACCATCCATCGACGAGACACCTGCCTCCGACGTTCAGAACGAAGGAGGAGGTTTACGTTCATAGGGATTGGTCCCCGGATAGAACCCATACCCTGTTGAAGTTAGATAACAGCACCGTGGATCTGAGCAAAGGCAACAGGGAGGATCAATATTATGCCCTCGCCTGGTGCCACCAGTTCGGTAAGGGCCGCGTTTTCTATACGGCCTTCGGGCATTTTAAGGAGGTATGGCACGAGGAATGGTTCCGTAAACACCTTCTGGGCGGGATACTCTGGGCGATGAGGCTGGCCGAGTAACAGGGGAAACGGGAGGTATGAGGCGTAGGGTGTATTTACGCTCTACGCCTTATTCATCATGTCCTTACGGAGTAACCGGATGGCCGAGACGGGGCAGACCTCAATACATAACCCACAGCCGTCGCATCTATCGGCGACGATCTCATGCCGGTCCTCTCTCCTGACTATAGCGGAGTACATACATGACCTATAACATAGACCACAATTCGTGCAGCTGGCGGGGTCAATTTCGGCGACGTAGATATGCTCTCGAAAGACCTCTTCGGTACTGAGGATCTTCCCCAAAGCGTTACCCCTGAACTGGTCTATACTTTGATAGCCCTTCCTATCCATGAACCACCTGATTCCATCCAGTATTTTCCCCAGCACCTCAAAGCCCGTCAGATAGATGGCTGTGCAGACCTGGACGACGTTAGCTCCCACCAGCAGATATTTGACGACGTCCTCGCCACACATCACCCCGCCGCTGGCGGCGATGTCTATCTTGAGATGTTCCCTGGCGGCGCTTATCCATCTGAGGGGATAATATATCGACCATGTCCCGCCGAACCCGGCATATGTTCCATGCATTATGGGGGATTCGGACTCGATATCTATATCCAATCCGGTGAATCGATTGAACATAACTACACCGTCGGCTCCGGCGGCCTCAACCGATCTGGCGACGAAAAGCGGGGAGGTGAGCATGGGGCTGAGTTTGACGACGATCGGGATCGAGACGGCTGAACGAACGAGGCGCACGACCTCCGCTATCTCCTCCTCGACATTCAATCCCGTAAACGTGATGGAGCTATGAGGACATGAGACGTTGAGCTCCAGGGCATCGACCCCTGCCTCCTCCATCATCTTGGAGTATTCAACCCATCCCTCATGTGTCTTGCAGTTGATGCTGGCTATAACCGGTATCTCGATCTCCTCCTTAGCCCTGCGCATCTCCTCGGCATATCTCTCCGGTCCCCACTCGCTGGCCTGCTCGTAGGAGTAAAGGGACCACGTCCGATATCTTCCGAAATTCCGATGTAGGATCCTGAATCTCGGTGTGGGGGCCTTTCTGACCACCGCTTCCTCGAAGAGGCTCTTCGCCACGACAGCGGCCGCTCCGGCATCCTCACACCGCTTCATGTTCTCAACCGTTCCCGCCAGGTGGGATGAGGCAACGATGAGCGGGTTTTTCAGCCTTAAACCCACGTAACTAACGCTCAGATCCATCTGTTTTTCCCCTCTTGGAATTTCTACAGGGCGATGATCGAGATATCGCCCGCTGAGGCCAGGGCTATGGCTTCCTCTCTATCGGCGAGGAAGCACCTGCCGGCCTCTAGAGCTAGAGCGGAGGCCTTGACCTCCTTCATCACCCTGATCGTCTCAGGGCCGACCGTCGGGGTATCGAATCGGAAATCGTGATCTGACGCCGTCGCTTTGGCCACGACGATCCCTCCCCCGACATATCCGGCCGCCCGTCTGATCATCTCGTCCGTCCCTTCAACGGCCTCTACGGCTATTGGGACGAGCGATCTGATGGCGACGCTCTGTCCCACCCCGAGATCGGCGACCTTTCTGGCGAGCCATATACCGTAACGAGCGTCCTTTATCTCCCTATCTGAAGGATTGCCCGCTATAACTCCGGATTCGACCAGCAGGTGATCGAGAAATCCGCGTTGATCCACAAGTTCAAATCCTTTCTCCTCAAAGAGATCGGCTATTGCCTTCAGGATGGCGGCATCGCTCCCGCTGTTGAGCCTGGAGAGAACCTGTTTTGCGACGGAATCGAGGCCGGAACGGTCGAACAGGTCTCTTTTCTCAACCTTACCTGCCAACGCTATCTTGCGAGCGCCTGCCTCAGCCAGCGTATCAACGATGAGGCCGATCCGGCCGGCGGGAATTGGATGGAACTCCTCCGCCAGATGTTTCAGTTCCCCCTCCACGTTTTCACAGGCGGCTACGACGATCAGTTTTCGTCCGAGCTCGATCGCCCGACGCGCCAGATATAGCGGCAGCTTCCCGGAACCGGCTATCAATCCAAGAAGCTCAGACACAGATCCCCCTCCTCGAGCTCTCTATAAAGTTCAGCAGATGTTCGACCTCCGGGTCACACTCCACCTCAAGTCTGACCCTCTGGACGGCCTCCCTCATGTTAAGCCCCGATCTGAACAGTATCCTGAAAGCTTTTTTAAGATGTCTTCTCGTCTCCTCGGACAGAAGTCGCATCGGATGGACGGCGGATGTGGAAAAGCCTATCAGGTTCAGCCCTCGAACTCTGGCCGGATGGCCGTCGGCGACGGTGAAAGGCGGGACGTCCTTGGTGAATTTCGAGCATGCGCCCGCCATCGCCATCTTCCCTATTCTGACGAACTGATGCACGGCGCTCATGCCGCCGATTCTGGCATAATCCTCCACAGTCACATGTCCGCCAAGCGTGACCAGATTGGCCATGATGACGTGGTTTCCTATACGGCAGTCGTGGCTGATGCCGACGTGTTTCATGATCAGGTTATCGTCGCCTATCAGGGTGGCTCCCTCCTCGGTAGTTGCCCGTGAGATTGAGGCGTATTCGCGGATGACGTTTCTATCGCCGATCACGGCGTAGCTGCGCCAGCCCCGATACTTGACGTCCTGAGATGGAGTTCCTATGGTTGCGCCGAAGAAAATCCGACAATCCCTCCCTATCTTTGTCCACCGACATATCTGGACGTGCGGTCCCACCTTTGTGCCCCGCCCGATCCGGACATACTCCTCGACGATGGAATAGGGGCCGATCTCCACCTCATCGTCCAGCTCAGCCTTAGGATGAACTATGGCCGTCGGATGGATCTTGGTCATCGACCACCGATCGTTATGGTGAACTCCGCCTCGGTCGCCACCTCTCCCTTCACCTTAGCGACGCCGCGGAGCTTACCGAATCTACTTCTAAGCCTGAGAACCTCCACCTCAAGTATAAGTTGATCGCCCGGTATGACGGGTCTTCTGAACTTCGCCTGATCGACGGCGGCGAAATACCCGATCGTCCCTTCCTGAACCCCGTGCATCAACAGATATCCGCCCGCCTGAGCCAGCGCCTCAACCTGGAGGACGGCCGGCATCACGGGCGTCCCCGGGAAATGCCCTTGGAAGAAGGTCTCGTTATAGGTGATGTTCTTGACGGCGACGATCCTCCTCTTCGGCTCGATCGCCAAAACTCTATCGACCATCATGAAGGGAAACCTGTGGGGTAACACCCTGTAGATCTCACTTGCCTCGATCGGCCGATCGAGCCATCCTCTCCTTTCCACCAGCCTCTCGACCAACCTGATGTTGAAGTCATGTCCCGATCGAATCGCTATTACATGAGCTTTGGGTCTTGCTCCCAGTAGCGCGAGATCGCCTATCAGATCCAGGACCTTATGTCTGGCGAATTCACCGGGAAGTCTGAGCTCCCCTTTAGGGGAACAGCTATCCTCTGAGAGGAGGATCACGTTCTCCTCGGATCCTCCCAGACCGAATCCCTTCGATTTTATCTCCTGAGCCTCGCTTTCAAAGCAGAAGGTCCTCGCCTGGCCTATCTCCGATTCATAGGAATCGGGCGTTATCTCGAAGGTGACCACTTGGGATGGGAGCTTCGGATGATCGAAGACGAAGGTGATCTTAAACGTATCGGATGGAACGGCGATCAACTGTCTACCATTTTCGGAGATACATATCTCCTCGCCCAGATTGATGTATCTCCTCTCCGAATCCAGCTCAACCAGACCTGCTCCCCGTATGGCCTTCACGAAGATCTCGGCGCTGCCGTCTCCTGCCGGCGGTTCCTCGGCGTCCATCTCGACGATGACGTTATCCACGCCGAGTCCGGCGAGGGCGGAGAGGAGATGTTCCACCCCGACGACCCTCACGTCTTCGTTCTTAAGGCTGGTGCAATGCGGTATCTCGTCGGAGAAGTTCTCAAAGGTGGCTTTCAGAGAGGGTTTTCCCGCCAGATCTGTTCTCCGGAAGATTATACCTTCGTCAGGACCGGCCGGCTTGAGGGTGAGGTTGACGGGTTTGCCGAGCATCAGCCCCACACCCGAGACGGTCACCTGCGATTTAATCGTCCTCTGTCTTTCCACTCACTTCTCCTTTCCCTGTTAAGTTCGAGAGTTCCTCAATCGCCCTCCGTTCGGTATCGAATATCCTGAAAAGCCTTCTACCGCCGACCAAGGTTATAATCCGGTTTACCCTGGGGTTAAGCTCCGCCAGGACCATATCCCCGCCGCGCTCCCTGATCCGGCGGAGTCTTCCGACCAGAACGCCGATGGAGGTGCTGTTTATATATCTGAGCTTTGAGAAATTGAGAACGATTCTGTTAATTCCCTCCTCTATCATCTCGTTCAAACGACATCTGACCTCCTGAACGGTGAAGGCGTCCAAATCGCCCTCCAGTTCAACGACGGTTATGCCGTCGATCCTCCTCTCGTTTATGACGAGATCGTCCATCAACATTCCGTCTCAGATCCTCCGATCCTTTTTGATTTGAGCGATGGCCCTGATGTGTTCGCTATAGGTTCTGGAGAAGATATGGCTTCCATCGCCCCTGGCAACGAAATAGAGGTAATCCACATCGGCCGGGTTCACAGCCGCCTCGATGGACTTAATCCCCGGATTACAGATAGGCCCTGGCGGCAGGCCTGGGTGAAGATAGGTGTTATAAGGGGAATCAACCTTCAGATCATCCGAGGTGAGAGGTCTTGAGGGAAGCCCAAGGGCATATCTCACCGTCGGATCGGCCTCTAATTTCCAGCCCAGTTTCAGCCTTCTGTGAAAGACAGCGGATATGATGGGTCTCTCATCGTCGAGCCGGGCCTCCTTTTCGATGATCGAGGCAAGGGTGATGATCTGATGGAGGTTGAATCCCCTTCTCCTCCCCTCTTTGATCAGATCCGGGGTAACTCTTCTTCTGAAAAGCTCTATCATAGAGGAGACCATCTCCTTAGCCGATGTGCCCTCCGAGATCACGTATGTCTCCGGGAAGAGGTATCCTTCGGCGCTTTGGGCGTTTATCCCGTAGGATGTAAGTAACGTCCTGTCATGAGCGGCTCTGATGAACTCTTCAGCCGTGCCGAATCCCTTCGACTGCCATAGGTCGGCGATCTGTTCAACAGTCAGCCCCTCCGGCACGGAGAATTTCACCATCTTCACCTTCCCGAGAGCGAGTATCCGCAATATCTGGGAGAGTGACATCGATGGTGAAAGGAGATATCTACCGGATTTCAACTTAGCAGCCACGCCCCTAAGCCGTGCGCTCCAGAGAAAGGCAGTTCGGCTTCTGATAATGCCCTCACGCTGGAGGAGATCTCCTATCTGGGCAGCGCTCATACCGTGAGGGATCTCGATCTCTATTCGCTTGGTCTCATTGGGATCGAGAGGGGCGAATTCCGAAAGAAATCGGCACATGAGAACCGATATGACGATCAAGGCCGCCACGGCGAAGTTCATCGCCCCTATCTTAGCAACGAGTAGGTATCTTTTAGACATCGAGCTCGCCTCTGTTTTTAAGCATATCGAGGTATGATTGTAATATCAAGGCCGCTGAAAGCTGATCCAGCAGTTTTCTCCTTTTCCTTCCCGGCATCTCCAGCTCCCTCAGCAATCTATCGGCGGCCGCGGTGGTCATCCTCTCATCCCATTCAATCACCGGCACATCAACCTCCCGTCTGAGGAGCTCGACGAACCTCTTGACCTTATCTCCCTGAACGCCGATCTCCCCCCTGAGCGTATAGGGCATGCCGACGACGATTCTACTCACACCCTTTTCACGAGCGAGCCGGGATATCTCGTTGATCGCCGCCGAATCCTCCCCACGCTCTATCACACCGTGGGGATGGGCGGCGAAGAGCAACCTATCGGTGAACGCCACGCCTATTCTGACATCTCCGACATCCAACCCCATCATCACCATCACAGCCTCCCCGATCTGAGGATCGAGATCAACAACCCGAAGCCCAATATTCCCGCAATCAGATATCCCACAATACCGATGGCGGAATATCCGAAGATCTTAACTCCTGTGTCCGACCAGACCATGATAGATGAGCCGACGATCAGGGCGGCGATGATCATGCCGAACGTCAACCTGTTGCTCGACCTATCCATCTCGTATATCAGCCGATCGAGTCCAAGGGGCTCGAAGTCCACCTTCAGCGTCCCTCTATTGAGCTTAGAGAGGATCTGGTTGACCTGGAACGGCATCGTTCTGGCCATCTCGGATATATCGGAGAAGGTCGAGTAAACGCCCTTGGCCCACTCCTTGGGACTGAACTGGCCGAGCATCAATCTGGCGATGTAGGAGCGCCCGATCTCCATTATATCCACCTCAGGGTCGAGCTCCCTTACGATACCCTCCACGAGCATAATCGTCTTCCCGAGCATGGTCAAGACCGGCGGCATCCTCATTCTGTATCTCGGCGATGAAGTCACGATCTCGTTTATTATCTCCCCAAGATGTATCCTTTCGACGGGTCTGGTGAGGTATCTGTCGAGGAAATCGGCGACCTCGAGTTTGAACTGGGTTATGTCCGTTTCCTCGCTGATTATACCCATTTTGAGGTAGATCTTAGCCATCAGATCGACGTCCTTGTCGAGTATGGCTATGAACCAGTTCTTGATGTCCTTTAACATATCACCTGCTATCCTGCCCACCGTTCCAAAATCGATCATGCCGATCACGTCGTCCTCCAGAACCAAGAGGTTCCCCGGATGCGGATCGGCGTGGAAGAGTCCGTTGACGAATATCTGGTTGAAGAAGATATCGACGAGGTTTGCCGCCAATTTTCTCCTGTCAGCACCCACTCGATCGAGCTCCTCCAGGTCGTCGATCCTTATGCCGTCGATCTCCTCCAACACCATGACCCTTTTGGTTGTGAAATCCCAGAATACCTTTGGGATCTTAACTCTGGGATCGTTCTCGAAGTATCTGTGGAAGAGATCGGTGCTTGAGGCCTCGGAGGTGAAGTCCAATTCCCTTCTGATGGACCTGGCGAACTCCTCGATAAGGCTTACGGGTTCGTAGAAGCTCACCTCCGCGACATGTCTTTCCAGCAGGCGGGCGATGGTGAAAAGGATGTCCAGGTCAGTTTCTATCAGGCGATCTACGCCCGGGCGTTGCACCTTAACCACAACCCGCTTACCGTTGGAGAGACGGGCGCGATGAACCTGGGCGATTGAGGCAGCGGCGAAGGGGGTCTCCTCGAAATAAGCGAATATCTCCTCGACGGGACGCCCCAGCTCCTCCTTTATCACCTCGCGCACCTCAGATGAGGGGAAAGGGGGAACATCCACCTGAAGCTTGCGCAGCTCGAGGATGAACTCGTGAGGCAACAGATCGGATCGCATGCTGAGCATCTGGCCCAACTTGATAAAAGTCGCCCCCAATTCCTCGAATGCCATCCTGAGCCTTTCGGCGAGGGAAAGCGCCCGAACCCCTCTCGGCTCCCTGTATCTCCTGAAACCGAACCATCTTCGACCTCTGGTGGAGTATCTGCTGAGATGAATTCGATCTATGAAATGCCCAAAGCCGTGTTTGGCGAAGACGTTCAATATGTGGGTCAAACGTTGAAGGTTTCTGATGGTCCTGTTTATGTTAGGGATCGGCATCTCGAAAAAGCCTCGAAAGGCCGGGATAACCCCGGCTCACCTGAAAAAGGAAAATATCTTAGATAGACCCCTCTTGACCTTATATCTTATGGGAGATGGCGGAACTATGGGCATATTTCCGATAACAGCGAGGGGATTATCGCGAAGGAGCCTCTGACATTCCCTCTCCCCGACAAGATTCTCGAGTCTTTCAACGACTGAACTCAGCATTGCGGACCTCGGCGAATGCATATCGCTGGCCACGAAGTGGGCGAACCTATGGGTTACAAGTACCTCGGCGGTCTCCTTTGTCCTCCGCCCGTATCGTCCCAACAGGCTCCCGACGTTGATCTGAAAAAGCCTGCCTTTTTCGATATGTTCTTCAAGCAGATTTGGATCGCGCGTAACCTCAACACAACGCTCCGGATGCGCTATTATCGGAATCAACCCGTTGAACTGAAGCTTGGATAGGAGATCATCAGCGTAACGTGGGATGCCCTGGAAGGGAAACTCCACCAGTATATAACCGGTGTTGTTTATGGAAATCTCCTCTTTTCTGTTCCCCTCCATGTAGTCAAGCAAGTCAGGACTGAGGTAACATTCCCTGCCCAGGAGGATCTGAACGTCTATCCCCCTTTCCTCTATCAGATCCCTTATCTCCTTCAGTTTTTTCCTCAGCTCCTTTACGGGGGCATCATAGGTTCCAGGAAGCTTATGCGGGGTGGCGATTATAACGCTTACACCGTTCCTATATGCCGATTCAATCATCCGAAGCGAATCCTCTATCTCCTTAGCTCCATCATCCACACCGGGTAATATATGGGAATGGATATCGATCAGATTGGATAAGAGCATAACCTCCCTTTTACAGCATGCTGAAATCAAAAAATATCTTATCATAAGCCGAATTGAAATTCAAGCGGCACCCGTAAAGCGCCAGGAGATAGGTGCGGTTTGGATTTCTCTGAAGAGGTATAGTATCATAATAGGCGGAGGAAGATTCACGATGAAACATAAGACGGTTCTGACGGTTTTGATCCTCTCACTCTCCCTTCTCTTAATGGGAGCCAGTAGGGATAAGCGGTTCGATAAGCTGCTCCAGGAGGGCAGGTTGCTCTTCGAGGAGGGGGATTTCGAGGGGGCGATAGACAAGCTCAGATCGGCCATCATCCTCGGCGGACCGAAGAAGAGAATGGCCACGGCCTATATGCTCGTGGGCATCTCCTACCTGGCCATGGGAGGTCGGAGGGAGGCAGAGTCCTGTTTCGAGTTCGCCATCAAGCTCAATCCCGAACTCCAGATGCCGAAGGGATATCCTCCCAAGGCGGTAGCGCTCTTCAGGAAGGTTCAGGAGAGGCTCCTCGGCAGATTGCTCCTGAAGACGGATCCGCCCGAGGCGGAGGTATACCTCGACGGCAAAAGGATCGGGCGAACCGATCGGAGAGGCGAAATTGAGATCTATCCCGTTCTGATCGGCAGACATCGTCTCGAGCTGAGAAAAATCCACTATCATGATCATATCGGGGAGATCGTCGTCAAAAGCGGAACGAATACCGTGAAGCTCAGTCTGAGAAAGATCAAAATTCGGCTGAATCTACGCAGTGATCCCATCGGTGCCGAGGTTCTTCTTAACGGAAGAAAGGTGGGCGAAACGCCCATCAACCTGGAGGTGGAGGAGGACGCCCGTCCGGCTCTGACGGTGAGATATCCGACATACAGGGAGTTTTCAGGCGATGTGAGGATAGAGGGGAACAGGGTGTTTCTGGGCGATACGGCCTATCCGGTGAGGCGTTTTTCAGCCTCGATCCTCATCAGGCTTGAAAAGCTCCCGCCCGGCGTCCTCCTCGTCAGATCCGATCCGGAGGGAGCGGAGGTCCATCTGGACGGCAGGTTTGTGGGGATCACGCCGTTGAAACTGGAGAAGGTGGAGGTAGGTAAACACGAGATATCTATTTTCAAGGATGGATTCGATCGGCTGTACGATGAGGTGAAGATCGAAAGCGGCAGGATCGCCGTCTATCGCGGCGTGCTGGGGGGAAACATCGAGGTTAAATCGGTGCCGGAGGATGCCGAGGTGATCCTGAACGGCCGGAGAATCGGCCACACCCCATTGAGAAGCCCTCAGCTTCCTCCCGGATCGTATACGGTTCTGATCCGCAAGCCGGGGTTTAGGGATATCTGGAGCAGGGTCACGGTGTCAACCGGCAGGACGGCGGAGATCGTCGGACGTCTGAGGCCATATATCGGAGCGCTGTGGATCTCTTCGGATCCGAAAGGAGCATCTATATTCGTCGATGGGAAATTCTCCGGCAGAACGCCGAAGCTGATCTACGGCTTAGAGGTGGGAGAACACGATATCAGGTTGAAGATGGGAACCGCCTCATGGTCAGGTAAGGTGAGGATCAGACGTAACCGGATCGCGTATCTCGCTCCCCATGTGCGTTGAAAGGGGATACCGTGATGCGGCATGAGATATCGATAATCGCCCTTCTGGGCCTTATACTGGTCGGATGCGGGGCCAAGAATGAGTTCGGTACGGTTCTCTATGCCGAGAGCAGATCTCAGGGCGATATAGCTCTGATCTCCGTCGAGAACCTGCCGAAGCTTAAGGGAGGAGATCGCCTCGAGGGGATAAGGCGTCTGAAGATCACACATCCCGTCACAGGCGAGCATCTGTGTGATGTGGAGGAGAAACCGGGCGAGGCGGAGGTGGTTTACGTGATGGGCGGGATCGCCCTGGTCAAGGGGCATAAACCGCTTGCCGAGGGGGATATCATGAGGTTGAAAAGGCGCTCTAAATCGCCCTCACCCCCTCCCGTCAAGCCGGTGGGGCATGTTGTGGAGGTGAACCCTCAAAGTCAGCATGTGTTCGTCCGGCTCTTCGACGACGTCGATCCACCCTCAGGTGACGATCTGCTCAGCGCGGCGGCACCGATCGAACTTATACGCTCCAGATCGGGTCCCGTGGCATTCAGGATGAGAAAGGTATGCGATCTGTTTCAGTTCAAGAGGATGCCGGATGGGACATTCAGGTGTCTTCCAACCCTCAGGGATGCCATCCCCGTCGAAGGGGATATCGTCATCAGGCTCAGTGAAAGGAATCTGAGGGAATGGTTCGAGGGGATCGGATTTGACCTGCCTGAGACGGCGATACAGATCAGGAAGTTCAACCTCGCTCGCAGGAAGATGCAGATGGAGCTCTTCAGCGAAGCGGTTCAACTGCTGGAGGATGTGGAACGATCGGGAGCGGATGTGGGTGTGAGCGTGGGCGAGGTGAAGTATCTCATCGGGACATGTTACGCCGAGCTGGGCGATCTGAAGAAGGCTGCCTTCTACCTCAACCTCGCCGCCAACTTCCTTCCCGACGATCCCAGGCCGCTCCTGATGCTGGGATGGGTTTACCTGGAGATGAATCGCCTCGTCGAAGCGGCTGAGGTCCTTGAGGTCGCCGGAAACCTGATGCCGGATTGCGCTCAGATCTGGACGGATATCGGGGATATCTACCGGATGGCCGGGAAGGAGGCCGAGGCCGCGAGGTGTTACGAAAAGGCGTCTATGATCGAGAGATAAGTAAGACCAAAGCAGCGAAATTTTTCCCGTTAAAACCCCTCCGAAACACCCTCTATATATTTTCTGAGGGAGACGAGGGGCGATTTCATCCTCACGGACTCACCGCCTCCATCCTTGAAACGAAATTTTTTGTTAAAAAACGCCTGAATCGTTGTCTATATATATGGAGGGAAAAACGATGGGGAAGGAGTTGCTGGAGAGAATCATATCGGGAGACCAATCCGCCTTCAAGGAACTGGTGAGGAAATACCGCCATACCGTCTTCCTCTCTGCCCTCTCCATCCTGCATGATCCCGACGAGGCCGAGGAGATCGCTCAGGAGGTCTTCCTGAAAGTTCACCTTCATCTGAGCGGATTGAGAGATCAAAATGCGTTCGAGAGATGGCTAAGGAGCATAACATGTAACTTGGCGATAAATCGGCTGAAGAGGAGGGTGAGAAGAAGCTGCATACCCCTTGACGAGGTGGCATCTGAGGATTTGCTCTCTCCACCGGCAGATGAGGAGCTACTGAGGAGGGAGATGGTGGAGGAGGTCATGAGGGCGATGGACGAGCTTCCAGAGGGAGAGAGGGAGATACTGAGGGAGTATCTTCTGGAAGAGAAGGGATATATGGAGCTAAGCGAGAAGTATGGTCTGTCATATCATGCTGTTGTGATGCGTGTGAAGAGGGCGAAGGAGAAGGTGAGGGAGAAGGTTCTGAGGAGGCTGAGCGGCATGATGATGATCTTCCCATGGGGGAAAATCGGGAAGATGATAGGAGGTGTTGTTATGAAGGCCACGACGAAGGTGGCGATAACGGGTGTAGCTGTGATAATGCTTGCAGGGGCGGGGATATGGATGAGTCACCGTGGGGAGGAAAAGCCTGTGCCTGAGTCCAACGAGATGACGGTTGAGAGGCAGGCGAGCGTGAGAGCACCAGCAAGGGTAGCTTTGAGGAAACCGAAGCCGAAAAAGGAGAAAGATGTGATCACCTTTGAGGAATTCAACAGGCTGCTTGATGAGTACTTCGCCAAGGAAGGAAAGGAAGAGGGGAATAAGCAGGAGGTTTATCCTGATGTTAAACCGGACGTGAATGAGGGAAAAAAGCAGGAAGAGCCAGGGAAAGAAACAAAGGAAACAACGTCTGGCACTCAACGCACGCCGGAACAACAAAGGCTTTATGAAATCCTTGAGAGCATCACATGGGTGTGGGATGAAATGAACGAGCTCTCTCATCAGAGAGCAGATATTGCTAAACAACTGTCTGAGCTAAATAAGGTGATGCCTAGAGATCCCAAAACAGGGATGATCGATGGGGATTGGTATATGAAATATTACTACCCGCTCGAAAAGAAAATGGGTGAGTTGGACGCAAGGGATAGAGAATTGAGAAAGATATACTATGGTACCCTGAGGAGATATTTCCCGGAGGCTATAACCGAAAGTGGAAACCAGATTAGTGTGGATTTCAACAAACTAAGGAAGTATGTGGGTGGCCCATTGCCATGGGACTCCAAATAGTGATGAACAACATGATTTCCATCTTCGACGAAAGGAGGTGAGTCAGAGATGAAGAGATGGACGTTATGGAACGCCATACTGGCAGCTTTCGCCGTGTGCGTCGTTGTGTTAGCCGTGAAGGCAGATCAAGCTGAACTGAAGAAGGACGTGATGGCGTCCATGTATGGTGTGGGAACCTGTAAGGCGATAGTAACACCTGCGAGGGAGGATTGCACTCCTACCACCTGTCCTGAAAGCGGTTACATTACCCAGAAGAACTATGGTGTTGAACAATGCACCGATGTCACTCAGGATAATGGGTGGAGACAGTGTACAGCTGTTGGTACGCGGAAGGAGTGTGAAACTTGGATCTATGAAACTTCCGAGTGCACCGAGGTGATATATCACAATATTGAAACTGGAACCGACTACGAACTAACCGATTACGGTCCATGTCCTTGATGTGGTAAGCGGGGGGCCAAGATGGTCTCCCCCCCGAAATTGTGAAGAGGAGTCCATGGCAAAACTATTCAAGAGATTCGTTGGATTCATCGCAGGAATACTGATAATTGGAATAACTATCTGGGTGATCCTACAGAGCGGAGGAGAAACCCCTTCATCCTCGGAGTATGATCTCCTTATCGAAGGGATCAAATACGCTGATGTGTTGCTCCACTCATACTCCACCTCGGTCAGGCAGCAAAACATAGAATACATCTCCATGTGGGGAGATAAGCTGGAAAAACCCAGAATAACCGAATACTGGGGGGAGTTCCAAGCAAGTGGACCAATGAAAAGGATGATCAGATACCACTACTACGATGAGGAGTTCGAAGGGGTGAAAAGAAAAGTGCTCCAATCTCAGGAGTATAGGTTCGATGGGGAGAAGATAATCGAGACGATAAGGAGAAAACGTGAAGGTGGACACTCCACAAGTGAAAGACATATCTTCTCCCCTGCTCGCGATCCCTTCAAAGCGGCTGAGTTCGATCCCAGATATTGGTTGACCTACTTCGGTACCCCTATTGGGGAATACGTGGAGAGATATGGAGCTTCATTTCATAAGGAGAGGATAGATGGTCAGACATACTACCGGTTGGTGATAACCCGACCTGAGAAAACGGTTCAGTTTCTGATAAGTCCCTCTGAGGGATATCGTCCTGTGGAGATAGTTAATCAGTTGTCGGGTAGGAGAAGCGTGGTCCAAGTTGTATTAGATCGGTATACCGACTCAATTTGGTATCCGGTGAAGGTCAAAGCGCAATATTTCTCGGAGGTGAGTGGGAAAGAGGTTCTCATCACGGAGAAAGCAGTCGAATTTAGTGAATTTGAGGCGAATGAAGATATCCCCTTTGGGATGTTTCAGATGCCCACCAATGAGGTTGATTGGGTCATGGATCACAGGGAAGGGAAGATTAGGCGATGAGAAGATACATGATAGTCGGGGTATGTCTCGCCCTGTTGATCGTTATAGGCATTTGGATATTACATCTGAGGGGGAAGAAACCCACCTTGAAGGTAAAAGAGGCGAAGGTTGAGAGAGAGGAGGGAGCATCTGCACCTGCGAGGATGACGATGAGAGAGGCGGAGCAGAAGGAGGAAGAGGATTTCACATTTGAGGAATTCAACAGACTGCTAGATGAGTACTTCGCCAAGGAAGGAAAGGAAGAGGGGAGTGAGCAGGGGGTTTATCCCGAAGTTGAATCGGACATGGGAGAGGAGAAGGTAGAGGAAGAGCCTGAGGAGGAAACAAAAGGAACAACGTCTGGCACTCAACGCACGCCGGAGCAACAAAGGCTTTATGAAATTCTTGAGAGCATCGCATGGGTGTGGGAGGAGATGAATGAGCTCTCTCATCAGATTAATGAGATAGCAGCTATAAATAGAAGACTCTATGAACAATTCCAGAGGAGCAGAGATCCGAAGACCGGACTCCTAGATGGAGATTGGTATATGAAATACTACTATCCTTACATTAAAAAGCAGGATAAGCTGGAAAAAAGGCATAAAGAATTGTCAAAGATATGGTTCGATACGCTCGAAAGATATTTTCCAGAAGCGGTTCTGGGGAACAGAGGTGGGACGGATTTCAGCAAACTACGAGAATACGTGGGCGGTTTGTTACCCTGGGATTATCCCAAGTAAACGAAACCACGCCGAAAGGAGGTGAATTGAAGATGAGAAGATGGATGCTGTGGAACCTAATAGTAGCTGTTCTAGCCGTGAGCATCGTCGTGCTAGGCGTAAGAGCAGACCAAGCCGAGCTGAGAAAGGATGCCATGGTTCATCTATACGGAGTAGGAACTTGCAAGTCGGTTGGTATGATGGCAACGCCAGACTGTACCCCGTCACCTGTCCGGAGGAGGGTTTCTTCACCATTGAAAACAAGAACAGAGAGTTCTGCACGGATGTCCAACAGGATTCCGGTTGGAGAGTGTGTACCGCTGTGGGAGAGAGGGCTGAATGCGTATACATCAGGTATGAGGACTATCATTGCACAGAAGTGGTTTATAGTACGGTTCTGAAAAGTGGTACCGACTATGATCTAACTGATTACGGACCATGTCCTTGAGCATAAAGGAGGAATTAAATAGGGGAAGCCTTAAGCAAGTTTGAAGTCTGAAGTCCAATGTCTAAGGTCCGAGAAAGTCCGTCATTACTGGGTTTTTCGACATCTGAAAGTTGAAGTTCTTTTGGCAAACTTGCTTAAGCAAGTTTCGGTAAACCATCTAGGGTTTACTATGGACTGATAAACGCCTGAACGCTTGATATCATTGTGTTCTTGGTGTATATGAACCAAAGGAAAAATTGAAAAGGTTTTCTGATTCTTGCTTAGCCAAAGGCTTAGCTTCCCTCGGTATGGGAGATGGAAAAATGAAAGCTGCTATCAGTTACCTGTTGTTCATATCTCTTTTCATCGTTCAAAGTGGTTCTCCTGAAGAGACTTTCTGTGGCCCCAAGTCATTGCTCGTTATATGCAAACTGTTTAACATACCGGCATCGTTTGAGGAGATCTGCCTTTTGACTGGGGTCGACGAGAAAGGCGGAACTACCATGTTGAACCTGTTTCAAGCTGCTCAGAAGCTTAAACTGAAGGTCTCTGCCAGGAAACTGACATTCAAAAGATTGAAAAAATTGGATGATCCCACTATC
>JAGGXZ010000001.1 GCA_021162805.1 Candidatus Poribacteria bacterium | reverse complement strand
GGGTTAAGCTGTGCCTGAATCAGCTAAAGAGGCCGCAGAGGGAGATAGAGCCTGTGGGGTTGGATTCACATCCCCAGCTTATTGGGATAGGGGATCATCCAGTTGATTTGGGCAAGTATGATCTGTTATTGGAAGGAGGAGATGAATGAGCGAAGATATGCTTCTGGATAGCTACCTGAAACAGTTGAAGCTACCGACCTTCCAGGCCAATTGGCGAAGCTTCAGTGAGGATGCAGCAAGAGGGAACTTAAGCTATGGGAGGTTTCTGTTAGCTCTGGCAGAACAGGAGGTGGCCCAGAGGGAGAGGAACCGGCAGGATAAGAGGATCAAGGCAGCCCGATTCCCAGTGATGAAGGAGTTAGGTGATTTCGACTTTACAGCCATCCCTTCGTTGAACAAGGGGAAAGTGTTGCAATTGGCACAGGGAGGCTACATTCAAAAGGCTGAGCCCATCATCATGATAGGCCCACCGGGGGTAGGCAAGAGTCACATAGCGATAGGATTGGGATTGGAGGCATGTAGGGGAGGGTATAAGGTTCGCTTTTACAACGCTGCAGGGCTGGTGAATGATCTTATACAGGCACAGGATGATCACAGGCTGGGCAAGTTCCTCTCCACGGTGGTGAAGCATCATCTTATCATCCTGGACGAGTTGGGCTTTATCCCATTTAGCGAAGTGGGATCACAGTTGGTCTTCCAGTTCTGCTCCGCGTTGTATGAGAGGGTGGCAATGATAGTGACGAGCAACCTGAGATTCGCCGATTGGTCGGGAGTATTTGGAGATGAGCGGTTGACGGGAGCTCTGTTGGACAGGCTGACGTATAGAGCCCATATACTTGAGTTTGTCGGAGAGTCATATAGGTTCCGTCAGAGGATGAGGAGGGAGGAAGAGGTGAGGAATGAGGCCTGAGGGGGTGGACTCCTTTTCGATTGTCAAATGGGCCTCTTTTCGGTTGACAAAAACAAATTCACTTGCCTTTGACCGCTTGCTTGTGTTAGAATGAAATACGCTATGGGAGCATTAAGGCATAGGATCGCAGAGTATATCCAGAAAAGCCAGTCGCTCGGTATACTTCCACAGCAGGTTGTGTTGACCGGCGAGACCTTCAAGGGGCTTCTGAAAGATGAGCTGGTTCAGAGGCTGATAGAAAAGGGAAATCATCCCATAACTGCCGTGACAAATTCCCTAGGCCTGCCGGTTGAGATAGGCGAGAGAAACGAGATCATAGGCAAAGGATTCATTCCCGCTAGATGCCCTAAATGCGGCAGACCCATATTCAACCCCAGGGTGAGGATCACGGACGTGGCGAAGATCATAAGATATCTGGAGCGATTCGGCAAACAGGAGATGATATGCACGTGCGGTCATTCCTTCGCCCTGGATGTCGAGGAGAAAAGGCTTGAGATAGATATGGAAGGGATATCAACCATGACGAAATGCCCCAGATGTGGGGGGGAGATCAGATTTCTCAGCAGCACGGAGGCGTTCTGTCTCAACTGCGGATGGGATAACCTCAAGCCTCTAAGCATGAAGGGAAAGAGGAAGCGCTCTCCCAGGTAGATGGGTCAAGCAAGCTCCCTACCGGTTGTGGTCATGGTCAGCTTACCATGTTTAACCCCACGGGTGCTTATCAGCTTCTCAGCCAGCTTCTGTATGAAACTCGCCTTGCCTCTGATCACCAGCACTTCGAGACAGTTATCCCTGTCGAGATGCACGTGCAGGGTGGAGATGATATGCCTGTAATGCTCATGCTGAATGTGGGTGAGCCTGGCGTTGATCTCCCGGACATTATGATCGTATACCAGCGTGACTGTGCCCACCATATCCTCATCCCCGGCCCATTCCTGCTCGACGATGTAATCCCTGATCAGATCCCTTATCGCCTCCGACCTGTTGCCATATCCCTTTCTCTCTATCAGGTCATCGAATTGGCGAAGGAGCCTTTCATCCATCGAGACCCCGAATCTGACGATGGCCATTTAGCTTCCCTCCCTAATCCCAGGGGAATCTCGACTCCAATATATCGGCGAATCCGGGCACAAGTCCGACATCACAGAGGATGAAATGGGCCTCCACGGGTTTATCCCCCCTGGCCAGCTTAACCTCGATCAGGTTCCAACCGACCTTCAGGTTTGTGTTCACATAATATGGAGGATATCCGCCGTAGTTGGGACGGGGTATATGGCTCGGATCGTCCGCCCGAATTATCTCCCTCCCGTTCAGCCTAACCCTGACGTTGCCGTTGGTCGGGAAACCGATCCTGGCCTCCCTATCATCGGGCGAATAGAGATAATGTCTCATCAATATCACGCCGGGTCTGCCGTTGAAGATCGGCTCCAGATCGAGCTGGTTCTCCTCGAACCAGATCTCCTCCCATGAGACCATCCTTCCGTCGATCCCCTTCCACACGCCGTCGATATCGAACTCCTCCTCCGGCGGAAGGAGGTTCTCGAGCGAGGAACCGTCATCGGGGAACGGGCCGACAATCAGCCATTTCGATGCGCCCACCAGGACGATCGGGATCACCTCAGGAGCAGGACGATCTGATAGCTCGATGTTGAGCATCGCCCTGTTGCTTATCTCCAGCTTTGATGGCTTAACCATAAGCTCATATCCCAGCCATACCTCTCCCCCGGGTGGGATGGAGATCATTTCCTCCCCGGCCGGGCGGACCTTAAATCCCTTTGGCGCCATCAGCTTGGCCTTCAGCTTCAGGGGAACGGGGTTGGGATTTTGGAGTTTCACGCTGACCATTTTGGGGATATCGGCCCTCAGGGCTGGGGAACCCAGATAGTCAAGGGTGACGTTCAGCGAGTTGAGGCTGAACTCCACCTGATAGGGGTCCTTATGCCACAGCGATTTGACCGTGTCATCCGGACCGAAGATAAGGGAGCTCAGCTCGCTCAGATCGGTCCTCTCGCCTATGAGGACGGGGGCATCGAAATAGGTAAGCAGCTTTCTACCCATGTTGCACGTCCTATCGGTCAGTTCCTGAAGGTTCGTCGGTGCGGTAAAGTTCTGAAGTCCCCCCCATGACTCGTTGGTGGCGATCTCATCCCCCAGTGGTTTCGTCCATTTCTCCGGAAGACCTTTTCTGCCTAGGATTATGCCTAATATAGCCCCCAACGTGGCTCCTGTGCAGTCCGTATCGTATCCGCAGTTGACCGCCGTGCATATCGATCTGCCGAAATCCCCCTCCCCAGCCAGCCATCCCAAGACCGTGAAGGCGATGTTCTGAACGGAATCGGTGACGTTGGGGTGACCGTATTTATCCAGTATCTTCCCTCTGATCTCCTTCCAATCCGGATTTTCGGAGAACCATTTTCTGGTGTCCTGGACGGCCTGAGCGGTGCGGCACTCTGGAGGTATCATGCTCAGCCCGATATCGAGCAGTTTTTCTCTATCCGATATGAGGAAAGCGGCGCTTTCAACGGCTGCGAAGAACATCTCGCCGTAGACGCTTTCCCCTCCGGCGTGGTCCACGATGGCGTCCTGATATGCGTATCTCGCCGCTAGGTTTGGGCATCCGGGCGCGAGGCAGGCCCAGATCTCAGATCGTATCGGACAGCCCATGCTGTTCTTGAACCAGTTGTTGAAAACGCCCGAGACCGGCGGTCTAAGTCCCTTTTTGAGATTCGTCTTGTTCAGCCCATATTCATCCCAGTTATAGAAGATATGATTGAGCCAATACTCGGCCAGTTTCTGAGCATCCAGGTCGAATCCCTCCTTCTCCATCGCCTCAAGCCATATGAGCTGCATCTCCAGGTCGTCGTTCGGTATGCCTCCCTCCTCGAGTCTGGGATACCAGTCCAGGTCGAGGATCTCTTTTCTTCCCTCCATCGGCGCCCCGAGGGTGCCTCCGCAATTCTTACCCATCCAACATCCATAGACCTTATCCCAATAATCCTCCCATGAAAGAATCACCTTTCCCATGAGCAACCTCTCCTTTCCTTCTCTTTACCTCTAGAGGTTTCTGAGGTGGCAAGTCCAAAGCTTATCCATCTTGCCAGAGCCGGAATTCCTTTTTCTGAGTTCATATCAATTTTTCTCCAGGTGCTGCGGTGAGCATCGGTATTGAATTCAATTGCATTATATACTACTCTAACATATTACGTCAACTTCTGGATGGTACCCCCCTATCCCATTTTATAAAAAGATCCTTACCTTTCGCAGATCTTCGATCAATACTTTCTCCAGAGGTTTTCCCGTCTCGGCGAGGAGATATCTTATATGTCTCTCTTCGCAGAATCGCTCAATATCTCGGAGAAACCTCCCAACCCGACGCCGGTATTCGCTCAGGTTCTCCTCGTCAGCGGTTATCTCCCTTGCCTCGCCTGTTTCCACATCCACCAGCCTCAGCTCACCCGATAGGCGGGGATTTAACTCCTCTGACGCCAGCACTTGAATGACGTTCACCTCGAACCTGTTGTAAAGCAGGTATTTCAGTGGCTCGGAGAAGCCCTTCGGATCCAGCAGATCCGAGATGAGGAAGAGTAGACCAGGACGCGGGGAACGGCGGACGAATTGAGCGAGGGAGCGAAACAGGTCCGTATCCCCGCCGGGTTTTAAATCGGAAAGCCTTCTCATCAAGTCTATAGCACCTCGAGCGGAGGAGAACCTTCGCGGGGGCAAGATACGATTGTTGAAGGGTATCATCCAGACGAAGTCATAGTTGGAAAGCGCTACGTGCGCTGTTCCGGCGGCGATCGAGGCCGCCATCTCAAATTTGCCGAATCCCATAGAACCGCTGATATCTATCATCAGGTAGACATCCACCCTTTCCTCCAAGGTGAATTGTCTGAGGTAGAGTCTATCGAGCCTGGCATAGACCCTCCAATCCAGATATCTCAGCTCATCCCCCGGAACGTATATCCTGTAATCTGCGAACTCCATTCCCACCCCTTTGTGAGGGCTACGTCGCCGCCCTCTCATCGAGCCGCTGAACCTGCGAATGACATTGAGCCGGAAGGTCGAAAGTCGTCTCAGAAGGTCGGGGGATAGATCCATGAAAACCTCCCATAGCTGGTTGCGGATGGCGTGATGCGTGGAGCGTGATATACCTGCGCCCTAGATCCTTTCCAGCCTGGCGTATTCAGGCATGAGCGTCTTCTCCTCGCCCGAGTCGAAACGAACGGTCACCCTCACATCAACCCCTTTGCCGGTGACCTTTAAGATCGTCCCCGCGCCCCACCTCGGGTGTCTGACCCTCTCCCCCTTCTTGAACTTCCCGTCGGTATCATGATAACCCCTCACCGTCTCGGCGATTACCCTCATGATGGTGTCCTCGGAGGGTTTGAGCGTGCGGGTGAGCTCACGCGGTATTTCATCCAGAAATCGAGATGGGATGCCGTAGATCTCGTAGCCGAAGAGCCTTCTCTTGGACGCCCTGGTGAGATAGACCAACTTCCTGGCCCTGGTTATCCCCACATAACAGAGCCTTCTCTCCTCCTCCAGCTCCGCCTCGCTGTCGAAGGATCGCTGATGGGGGAAAAGCCCCTCCTCCATTCCGGTTATAAAGACCACGTCGAACTCCAAACCTTTAGCGCTGTGAAGGGTCATCAGGACGACCCTATCCTCCTCGCCGAGCTCATCCGCTCCCGTCACCAGGGAAACCTCCTCCAGAAATCCCGTCAGCGTCGGCTGATCGGTTCTCTCCTCGTATTCCTCCGTCGCTGACAGCAGCTCCCTTACGTTTTCGACCCGGCTTTCGGCCTCAGGTGTTTTCTCCTGGAGAAGGTAGCTTATGTAATCCGTTCTTTCGAGGAGATCGCGTATGATCTGAGTGGGAGATAGGGAAAGATCAAACGATTCCATGAGCTGGATGAAGTCTGCTATGGGTTTTTGCGCCCTCCCTATTTCAGGCACTTCTCCCCTTGCAGCGGCCTTCATCGCCTCATAAAGCGTCAGGAAATTGCGTTCGGCATACTCGGCCAATCTCCTCATACTCGTTTCGCCGATACGTCTGGGCGGCACGTTTATGATCCTGCGGAGGCTAACGGAATCGTTCCGGTTGACCATCACCCTCAGATACGCTAACACGTCTTTGATCTCTCTCCTATCGTAAAACCTGACATTTCCCACGATGGTATAGGGGATTCCGGCGCGCCGCATCGCCTCCTCGAGGTTTCTCGATTGAGCGTTGATCCTGTAGAAGATGGCGATCTCGCCGAACCTCACCCCTTCGCTCACCAAACGCTTGATCTGGGAGGCGATGAAATCTCCCTCCTCGGCCTCGTCTTCGGCCTCGTAGATCACGAGCTTTTCCCCCTCCTCGTTCTCAGTCCACAGTCTCTTCTCCTTGCGATATCTGTTTTGGGATATAACGTGGTATGCGGCGTCGAGTATCTTTTGGGTTGAGCGGTAGTTCTGTTCAAGCTTAACCACCTTCGTTTCGGGATAATCCCGTTCGAAATCGAGTATGTTTCTGATATCCGCCCCTCGCCAGGAGTAGATCCCCTGGTCGTCATCTCCGACGACGCAGATGTTGCGATGTGCCGATGCCAATAGGTTCACCAGCCTGTACTGGGCGAAGTTGGTGTCCTGATACTCGTCCACCATTATGTATCTGAATCTGTTCTGATATCGCTCGAGCACGTCCGGACACTCATCAAACAGCCTGACGCAAAGCATGATCAGGTCCCCGAAGTCGAGGGCGTTGTTCTCCCTGAGCTTCGATTGATACTCCTTGTATAATTTGGCAACGATGGTCTCGAAGTATTCAGTAGCCGATGCGGCGTATTGGTCGTAATCGATAAGCTCGTTTTTGGCCCGACTTATGGCGCCGATTATGGAACGTGGATTATATCTCCTCTCCGAAAGGTTCAGCTCACGCATCACCTCCCTCATGAGTCCGATCTGATCCGACTCATCATATATGGTGAATGAGGAGGAATATCCTAATCTCTCGATCTCCCTTCGCAATATCCTTGCACATGTGGAGTGAAAGGTTCCGACCCATATCGTTCGTGCGGGCAATCCTATAAGTCTCTCCAGCCTTTCCTTCATCTCACCGGCGGCCTTGTTGGTGAAGGTGACGGCAAGTATGTTAAAGGGGGATACCTTTTTCGCCTTTATGAGGTAAGCGATCCTGTAGGTTATAACCCGCGTCTTGCCGCTGCCGGCACCGGAGAGGATCAGCAGGGGACCTTCGGTGTGCGTAACGGCCTCGCGCTGTGATTGGTTCAACTGATCGAGCATCATCCTAACTTCATCCATCATCTCCTCCTGAATAAAAGCCATCTTCGTTCTCCTCACCCTCCGCTATTATCACGGCTCCCGGACCGTAGTATCTGAGATTTGGATCCTCAGATGAAACCCTATAATTCGCCATCGCCCGACCACCTTAGATTTCCGAAGATGATATCGTATTTTACCACATGCCTGATGGTTAGGCAATCTCCAAGATCAAAATCCAGTCCTGATAGAGGGGCGGCCGTGATAACAGTGGTTTCCAGTTTCCCTGTTTGTTCGGTCTCACCTCTCCTACGACCATCTCATCGCCGTTCACGGGATTAAACAGGTGAGCTCGATATGAAACGTCCGACTCGATCTCCCTCACCGTTATTCCCTCCTATCTCACCAGATGGAGCCAATCGCTCAGCAGAAATCGCATTCTGCCGATCAGAATAGCTATACGTCCCATGATCGTGTTTCCGAAGGCCGAACCGAACCCTATCATCAGGAAGATCATGCCGAGTCGTGAGATCCATCTGATCCCTCCCCTGTGTTCGGCGGAGAAGAAGAAATAGGTCAGCGTGCTTAGGACGCCTATCACCATGAGAACGGCGTTGAAGATCTGGAAGGGACTCAGCTTCCCCAACATCCCGAAGGGTGAGATGGTTCCGTACATCTGTTGGTAGATGTTCATCTGGAGCGCCAGCGGCAGGGCGATTCCCGTTCCCAACCCCAGTGAGAAGGCTATGGGGTATCTGACCAGCCAACTCAATCTGGGGATGAACCTCATGAAGAATAACATGCCGATGATCGCCGGCAGTATGACGGTCAGTTTCTCCGGCTCGCCTGTGAACCCGGCCTTGAGATACTTCCAAACATATGGGACGAAGCCATCTCTATAGGTCAGCACAGCGGAATACCCCATTGCCACACCTACGAAAAGGTGTTCGGCGAATTTATAGAAGGGGTTATCTTTATAGAGAAAGCTATATATGCAGAGCGTAAGCAAAGCCGCTATCCATATCCCCATCTATCTCCTCCTTCTCGCCAGGAAGAACTCCACGTTCCCGATCACCACAAGCAGGATGACCAGGACGTGGGCGATAGACTGTATGCTGAGACCGAGCATTCCGAAGCCCGGATGATCGATGAGCTTCTCATATTCGGCAGCGCCGAGCATCCCGGGGATCACCCCGACGAGCTGCTGAGCCTGGATGTAAGGATAGAGCTGTGAGACGATCACCATCGTCACCGCTGCCGCTAATTTCTGATCGAACTTGGTGTATGCATAGGTTATCCACGCCTCAACGCTGTCGCCAGCCGCAAGATCGACCAGTAGGTCCACATCCCTATAGTTCCTCACCCTCTTCATCAGAGGGAACTGTGAGATCGGCCTCTTTTTATAATCCGTATCGAACACCTTACCGATCCTCTCGCCCATCTGGAGCATGACGGTCGAGAACCCCGCCCTGTAGCCTAGGTAGACGTAATCCTCCCCATATTTTTTCCCCATCTCTTTCCCGACGAGCTCAAATGCCTTCTGTCCCAGCAGCTTTCCGGTGGGCCATAGCGCTATTCCTATCGCCTTTATGTTTTTCTTAAAGCAGTGTCTGAGTACCGCTTCGGCGACGGGCTGAAGTTCCGGGGCGGTTGACGGGCCGTAATCGAAGGAGAGGATAACCACTGAACCTTCGGGAAGCTTATCTATGTAATCATAGACCATCCTCGTGGAATCCGATACCCTCTTGACGGGGAAGTAGATCTTCGCAAGTATAGGCACAGCCACCGCTAAAGCC
The DNA here is from genome assembly GCA_021162805.1 of Candidatus Poribacteria bacterium. Taxonomy (NCBI): domain Bacteria; phylum Candidatus Poribacteria; species Candidatus Poribacteria bacterium. The sequence continues at coordinate 2,041 of JAGGXZ010000001.1, read as the reverse complement.
ACCAAGATGTAGATGAACCACCTTATCCTCATTCTCCCCCTCCGAAGTGCGATCTCTCGATTCCTAGGATTATCTTCAGCGACTGGGCTACGCCTCCAAGCCCCACTCCCAGATATATCGCTCTCCTGGAAGCCATATTCGGGTTGAACAGTATCCAGTCTTTCACCTTCACCGGCAATCCCTCGGGCAGGAATCCCATCTTGAGCTTAAGCCAATCCCAGATGTTGTTCCCTATCGGGATATTACCGATCATCACCAGAACGGCCGCCACCAGAAGCAGCGTTGCCTCTAACGTTCGAGCTCTGAACGCCCTGTAGGCGGCCGAGACGATGAAGAAGGCTAACAGCGAGAACATGGTGGAATCCAAAGGAACTTGGACGTTATAGAAAAGCCAGTCGAAAAACCTCTCCTCCTTCATATCGGCCAGCCAGGCGATGATCATCCCCACCAAGCCGGCTATCAGGACGGAGCTGTAGAAGGCGTTAGGCCCTCCACGTCTTATCCTTCTGGTGTGGATTCCCAAAAGCGTTCCCAGTCCTATCACAAACCCGAAGACCGCTATCACCCTCAACCAGTTGACCATCTCCTCGTAAAGCGCTTGGGAGTACTGATGGGGGATGAAGAACTGGATAGCCATCGCCATGCCGCATATGAAGCAGATCAGAAGCGGTATTCTCTGTCTCATCCCTTCACCTCGTCTTGGCTATGTTGAAGAACTCCGTCGCCCAGTGAAAACCCAACATCTCCGAGATGAGCCCCAGAATGAGCATCGCCATGAGGATGAGCTTCCCGATGTCCTGCCCTCGCACCGTCCCTAAAAGCTTGGGCTCCTTGGACAGGTACGCGCTTGCGGCGAACATCTCCTCCCCTATTAAGGTGTAATCACAGGCGGCTATAAAGAAAGGTAGCTGGGCATCGGAGGTGGTTCCGGCGATCTGGATCGCGCCTACCGTATTGGCTGTCTCGGCCAGGATGAGCGATTCGGCGTAGAAATACCCCTGTAGAAACACAGCCCCCGGCCTCTCCCGCGCCATTATTCCGTCAACAGCTGCCGCATACGCGAACTGCATATCGGATAGGAAGAAAACATCGCTTTCGACATATCGATCCGGCCTTCCGACCTGTGAGTAGGAGTTCCGAACGATCTCCCTGACGATGTTCATAACGACCGGATCGAAACACGGCACCAGAAGCCTCGTCTCATATTCGGCGCATCTCCGTGCGACCTGCGCGAGTATGTTCATCGATGCGATGGTGGTTAAACTTCCCGCTCCGGATAACCCCAGAACATAGAGAACCGGCCTGCCCATCTCCGTCGCCCTGCCTATCGCCTCGTCCACCGCCTCCAGTCCTGGGATCTTTCGTATCCTCATATCCGGATGCGCCGTATAGAGGCTCACCAGGATAACGGCGGAGAGGACAACTAAACCGACCAAAACCCATATCCTTCCCGTGTGAAACCATTCGCCCGTGGGCTTTACAGGTCCTACCACCGCCGATCTCGACTCCCCTCCTTTTCCATCCAGAGCAACCAAGATGTAGTAGTAGGACTTATTCGGCCTGACCGTCTCGTCAATATAGGTGTTTTTTTCGGATGAGAGGGGCTTATCCAGGATGGGCTTAAATTCGCCTGAGGGAGATTCGGAGCGGAGGATGTTGTATCCGGCCGTGTCCTTAACCGGCTTCCAGGAAATTACCACCCTATTTCCGGAGTCGTTAGGAGCGTCCTTCAATGTGACCTGCTGAGGTGGAGATATGGCCAAAGCTGCTATAGGCGGGATGAGGAGGATGATCCAGATTGTATATACCGTTATCTTCCACATCTCCTCAACCTCCATCGATTTAAACGGCGGATTGCTGAGGACAAGTATATCACATCATCGCATTACACTTCAAGATTGACAGGGGATAAACCAGGGCTTTTCAACGCTTTGATAAAGGTAAAATCTCCCCTCCCAGCACCAAAGGCCGAAAAAGAATCAAATCTTTTCATCTTCTCATCCCTATCCTTCTACCTTTATCACCTCTCTTTCCTTTAATC